>JBAVAA010000562.1:0-15597 GCA_049585515.1 Terriglobales bacterium
CTGTTGACCAATGTTTTTCACGTTGGGGGCGTCAGAGCGGCGGGAACGATTCCTTTTACCGTGCGGCTTTCGTTTTACATTGGCGCTGCCGCGTTTTTGGGCGCTGTGCTTTGGACCATTTTCACTACTAAGGAATATCCGCCCGACAATCTGGCGGAGTTTCAGAGGGAGAAGTCGCAGCACAAGGGCATTGCGGCCAGTGCGCGCGAAATCCTGTCGTCGATCCGCGAGATGCCCCGCACGATGCGGCAACTGGCCTGGGTGCAGATCTGCACCTGGATGGGGTTGTTCTGCATGTGGCTTTATTTTCCGGTGGCGGTGGCGCGCAATGTGTTCGGCGCGTTGGACACAAACTCGCCGCTGTATTCCGCGGGAGTGGAGTGGGCGGGCATCTGTTTCGGAATGTACTCGCTCGTGTGCTTCGGATTTTCTTTTGTGCTGCCCGCGCTCGCCCGGCAATATGGACGCAAGGCGACCCACAGTTTCTGCCTGATCTGCGGCGGCCTGGGATTGCTTTCCGTGGCCGTGATTCATAACAAATTTCTGCTCTTGCTTTCAATGACAGGGGTGGGGATCGCGTGGGCCAGCACGCTTTCCATGCCCTACTCCATACTGGCGGGATCGCTGCCGCACGGAAAGACCGGAGTTTATATGGGCATCTTCAACTTTTTCATTGTGATTCCGGAGATTACCGCATCGCTTGGATTTGGGTGGGTCATGGGGCACCTGTTGAACAACAACCGGATTGCCGCCGTGGTCGCGGGCGGGATCTTTTTCATTCTGGCGGCTATGCTGACGCAACGGGTGGAGGATTTGTACGATGCGCGGCAGCCGAGCGGATCGCTTCCAGGAAATGCGGTCGCGGCAAAATCTTGAACGAGACGTTGATCTTGGCTCCACATTTTGCTGAAAAACTAATGGCCGGCGCGGAAAAGGCGTGCCCCAGGCGCTAAAGCGCGGACACATTTTAAGCGACTTAACGGCACGAGTGGAACTCGTGCCCTTCCCGTCCGTTGAGAAATCAGAGTTTTTCACCGCGCCCGGACAGCTACCAATTCACTTTCCACCGGGACGCCGCGAGCGATCTTCACTCGGACGAGCGCTTCGAAGGGCTTGATCGATCCTGCGTTGGAATTCGGAATTGCGTGCAGCAATTTCTCGACCGACTCCTGGCGGCAGACGAACTCCACCGCGCCTTGCGTCCCGAATGTCGTTGTTCCCGCCAGAATCATTTCGTGACTGCCCGAGCCGATTCCGGGCACGAGTCCCACTACCGAATAATCTTCGGTGAGCGGGGAGTTCGAAGGGCTGGCGAGGTAGGTTGCAGCCTCGCCCGGCTTCGGATGCTTGCTTACGATGGAGAGATCGCCCTGCCTTGGGCCCGACGCCACCCTTTGAAAAACGAATTCCTGCGTGCCGGGGATGTCGAGCAGCGAAAGATTTTCCGAAGGCGAACCGACAAAAATCAGGTTGTTATTCTTCACATCGTCGAGCGAGAACAAACTCCCGCGCTTTACCCGGATCTTCTGTCCCAACGTGCCGAATGCCTCGTCCAGCGCGTGGATGGCGAGCACTTCTCCCACCCCTGTGTAATGGTCGTAGACAGCGCTCTTCGAATCCTGCCGGGAATTGTAGTAACGCATGCCGGTTTCCGGGCGTCCGACGAAGGCGGCGTTGCTGAAGATTACCCAGGGCTCCTCGGCTCCGGAGGTAAAGGGCCGCCAAAAAGTCGCCAGAGAACCGGCGTTGCGCGAAGCGCTGGGCGCGGCCATTGCGGCCTGGGGCGATTTGCGATTCCAGAGCAGGCTGCCCAAAACGATCAGCGAAATGGTGAGTCCGGCCAGAAGCAGGATGACGGCAATCCGCCAGATGGCCGGAACGGTCCCGACCGTAACGACTGACATCGGAGTCTCGCGCGCAGCGACGCCCTGGGGTCCGGGGAGCGGCTCAATCGACCGCGCCTCAAAGGTGAGGTGATAGCTGCCTTTCGGAATCTTCACCACAATGGGATCGGCCACTCCTTCGCTGGCGTAGTACTCGGCCAGTTTCAGGCGAAGGCGACCGGCCTGGACGCGGATGGTCGAGTCCGACTGCGGATCGAAATCCGCCGGCCGTCCATAAACTTCGGTGGCAATCTGGTACTCCTTCAAGGGGGCTTCGGGATGATAAAGGGATTGTTTTGCAAGATATTGCAGAAGTTTGCAAAGCGACTCGGAGCCCCGGAGGCTATGACTTTTAATAATGTTATCTATTTGTTGGAAGAATTGTTCCGGGCCAGCGGCGAAAGTGCGTGTCACAGCCATTTAACACCGATGTAACAGGAGATTGTATGTTGGTGCAACAGCGGCATTTTACTCCTGTAACCGTTTAAAACCTAGTGAAACGTACGCTCCCTAGTTGGTTTGTACTAAAACTTGCAGACTGATTGATCAAACGTGGGGTGTGTTCAGAAGCAAGTGGTGTGTTCGGAAGCAAGCGTCTCCCTATGTCCCCAAAATGGAGGAAGTATGCAGCGTAGTTTCTTCTTGGTTCTCGCTCTTGTTCTGTGCCTGTGTGGTTTGGTGGTCGCTCAGTCGGATACGGCTCGTCTCTACGGAACCATCACCGATTCTACCGGGGCCGTTTTACCGAATGCCAGCGTCGCGGTAACCAGCGCGGGGACCGGACAGACGATCACCCTGCAAACTGGCGGGGCGGGGGAGTACTCTTTCAACGCTCTGCCGGTCGGAAAATATAATGTTGAGGTGAAGCGGGAGGGCTTTAAGACAGCGACCGCCGAACTTTCCCTCGATGTTTCGCAAGTCCAGGAACTGAATCTGAAGCTGGAAACTGGCTCAGCCGCGACCACTGTGGACGTGACCAGCGATATCCCGCTGGTGGATACTTCCACTTCGAGCGCCGGCGAGGTGATCCAGGGACGGCAAATCGTCGAGCTCCCGCTCAACGGGCGCAACTTCACCCAACTCGCACTGTTGACCCCTGGGGTTAGCCGCGGCCAATATTCCAACAATGCAAACGCTCCCAACAACAATGCCGAGACTTGGCGCAATGCTGAATCCGGCGGTGCCGCACTGGCTGTCAATGGCCTCCGGCCTCAGGCCAATAACTTTATGATCGACGGCATCGACAACAACGATTCCCTGGTCAACACGCTGGTAATCTTCCCGGCGATCGAAGACATTGCAGAATTCAAGACCACCACAAGCATTGCTCCGGCCGAGTTTGGCCGCTCCGGCGGGGGAGTTGTCCAGGTTGCCACCAAGTCCGGAACCAATGCCATTCACGGTTCGGCGTATTGGTTTAACCGCTCGAAGGTAGCTGCGGCGGATGTCTTCGGCGTGAACGCAACTCCCGAGCTCAGTCGCAATCAGTTCGGCGCATCGCTAGGTGGACCCATCTGGAAAAACAAGCTGTTCGCCTTCCTCGATTACCAGGGTTGGCGTCAGAATGTACCGGCAGGTGTTCAGAACACGCGTGTGCCGACGGCTTTGATGCGCACTGGCGACTTCACCGAACTTCTGGCACCGGGCACAGGCACCGCAACGAGCCTGCCCTATATAGGCGACGGCACCCCCGCACATCCCGGTCTGCCCGGCTGCTACGCTGCCAGTCAAGCCCAACCCAATGCCTTCGCAAGTGCTGGTAACGGATATGTCTTCAATCCTCAGACGTGTCTGCCTTTCGGTTGGGACACGGGCGCCGACGCCCCCGGACCCAATATCAATATGATTCCTGTGGCCAACCAGATCACCGCCGGCATGAACTATTTGAATGCGTTTCCCGTTGCCAATGTCAGCGGTGCGAACCCGGCTACGAACGACGTGAACTTCATCAAGGCGCAACAGAACATCACGAAGAGGGACGACTACGACGCCCGTGTGGACTTTGTTGCCTCGTCCAAAGACACCATCTTCGCCCGCTATAGCCTGGGTGACGATTTCCTGAACAACGTCCCCTTCCTAGTCGATTCCGGCCACTTCCTGCCCTCTGGAAACGGCACTAACCCGTCAAATCCGCGTCAGGTCGCGGTGGGCTGGACCCATATTCTCAGCAATACCGTGCTCAACGAATTCCACTATGGTTACATCCGGGATCTTCTCGGCTACCAGCAGCCTGACAGTGGCGTGGCGCTAGCGGCGAAGCTGGGCATTGTGAATGCCAACACCTCGCCCTTGCTTGGCGGCATGCCGATCATCGGCGGTTGGTTCGGGAATCTCAGCTACGTGGGTGATGGCGGCCCATATCTCATTGTCGAGCCCACCCATCAGTTCTCCGATTCGGTGAGCTGGACCAAAGGCAAGCACACGTTCAAGTTTGGCGGCACGATAATTCATCGCGACGTGAATTTTACCCAGGGCAATAACGCCAAAGGCTACTTCTGGATTGACGATGGAAACTATGGCGCGTACCCCGTCCCAAGCTCGGGCCATGGGACCTACACAGGTTATGAAACCTCAGAAGTACTTGCGGGCTTTATGGGCGCGTATTCGGTCGGGGCATTTTCCGGGTACTACCAGACGCGGAGCTGGGAGAACGGCTTCTTTGCGCAGGACGACTTCAGAGTCAACCGCCGGCTGACGCTGAACCTTGGCCTGCGTTATGACCTCTTCACCTGGCCGAAAGAAGCCAACAATCACATGTCGAACTTCAATCCGGCGACCGGTGAGCTGGTTGAGGCCGGAACAGCCGCAGCCGCGGGATACAACGATTCACTAATCGATACACCGAAGCATAACTTCGGTCCCCGCATCGGATTTGCCTATGATTTGTTTGGGACCGGCAAAACCGTGCTCCGTGGCGGCTATGGCCTGTTCTACTATCTGGACCGCGGCGGCGTTGCCAATGAACTCTCGGAGAACCCCGACTTCAACGGTACCCAGACCTACTATGACTGCCCGACGGCGACGACCTGTGGAAGCAACCTCGTTACCTTCGCCGGACAGCTGCCGCCCAGCGCAGCCCCCGGTCCCAATCCGACTCTGGCTACCGGAGCTCTGCCGGCCAAAATCGGTATCGCCCCAAACGCCGTGAACAACACCGATAACGTAGTTTACTACCCGAAAAACAGCCCGAACTCGCACATCCACGAATGGAACGTGCAGATCGAGCAGGCCTTGGACAGCAAGACATCATGGAACATCGCATACGTCGGGACACATGTGGGAAATCTGGCAACCCCTTTTAACGCCAATGCGGGGGCTATCGGCACGGGCTTACAGTGGTTCCCGGTGGGTGGTGCCATCAACTCGCAAGGTGTGGGCGCCATTAACGAATACGCTATGATCGGCCACGCAAATTACAACGCTCTCCAGACAAAGCTGAATCGCAGATTGAGCAACGGACTTTTGGTCACCGCGGCCTACACCTGGTCGCACGCGCTGGATAACTCCGCCGACACGCTCAGCACCGCTCCCGGTGGTGTGGTTGTGGGCAGCGGCGGTGTGCCACTGCTGAACTACCAATATGGCAGCTCCGATAACGATCAGCGCAATCTGTTTGCCGCCAGCGTCATCTATGAACTGCCCTTCGGACGTGGAAGAAGCTGGGGCCACGACATGTCGAAGGCGGCTGATTATGTGATTGGCGGCTGGCAGTGGAACAACGTGATTGTGCTGGCCAGCGGCACGCCGATGGACATCCAAGGCGCTCCGAACAGCCCAAATGGCCGCCCCGATTACCACGGTGGATGCAGTACCGGAGTCTCCGCTTTTGTCTGGATCAAATGTTCGCCGGGTGCCTTCACTGCTCCTGCGGGACCCGTCGGGGATCTGCCCCGTAACTTCTTTCCTGGACCAGGAACACGCGTCTGGGATACCGGGCTCACCAAGAACTTCGCGATCACCGAACGGTTCAAGACGGAATTCCGGGCCCAGGTGTATAACCTATTCAACACGCCCCAGTTCCAAATTCCGGACACTAACTACAACAACGGCGACTTCGGGCAGCTCAACTCGCCTCGGATCGCGCCACCCAATCGGGAGCTTGAACTCGCACTACGCATAACCTTCTGACCCGCAGCGCAGGAGGCGCTTGAGTGTAGTTCTCAAGCGCTTCCTGATTTGCTCGAACCGGGAAGCACGATACGCTCCCGGCTCTCTTTTCTTGATTGCTTGCTCTGCACGGTCGGGTGCCTCAAGGCGGGCTGCTGGGAACTGCCATGAAAAACAAATGCGCCATTGCGCTACTGCTGCTCGTGGTCTGCCTGCTCACACCGTCGGCATGGCCGCAGCCGGATGCCAGCGCGGGCCAAGCTCCTGGGGTCCACAAAATCGATCCCCCGAACTGGTGGGTCAACTACACGCCCGAACTTACGCTGCTGCTCACTGGTGAAAATCTGAATGGCGCGCGGGTGGAAAGTTCTACGAAAGGCCTGACCGCGCTCGGCGCGAAGGCTTCTGCGAACGGACATTATCTATTCGTCCGCCTGAAACTGAGTTTCAAGCTGCAATCGGGAACCGCTCGTTTGCGGCTCACCACTTCGGCGGGCTCGACGACCGTCTCGCTGCCGCTGCTCGGTCGCGCCGATCTTCATGGAGGCTTGGGTGGAGACTTGGGCGGCCACTTCGAAGGCTTCTCCCGCGACGATGTCATCTACCTGATCATGCCTGACCGTTTCGCTGACGGCGATCCTTCGAACGATCGGCCAACAAACGACCAGCCTCCGGGCTTCACGGGCATCTATGACCGCAGTCAGCCCAAGGCATATCACGGCGGCGACCTGCGCGGCATCCGCCAGCACCTCGACTATCTGCACGACCTTGGTGTCACCACGCTATGGCTCACTCCGGTGTGGAAAAATTCCGACTCCGACTACCACGGCTATCACGTCGTCGACATGTACGCCCTCGATGAGCACATGGGATCGATGCAGGAATACCAGGCGCTGGTGGCCGACGCTCACAAGCTGGGCATGAAGGTGCTGATCGACTACGTGGTCAATCACACGGGGCCGCATCATCCGTGGGCCAGCGATCCGCCTACGCCTACGTGGATCCATGGCACGCCCGAGCACCATTTGGCGGCCGAGTACAAGTTTTATGGGCTGGTGGATCCGCACGCTTCGCCGCGCGAATATATCAAGACACTCGACGGGTGGTTTGCTAATAAGCTACCCGACCTGAATCCGGACGATCCCGAACTCGGGCTCTACCTGGCGCAGAACGCGATGTGGTGGACGGAGATCGCGCAACTGGATGGATTCCGCCAGGATACGTTTCCTTATTCCACGCGCCAGTTCTGGAGCGGATGGCACGAGCGGATGCGGCAGGTCTATCCGCGAATTAACGACGTGGGGGAAGTGTTCGACGGCGATCCGGCGATCACTTCATTCTTCGAAGGCGGACGAAAGCAGTTCGATGGCATCGACTCCGGCCTGGCTACGGTCTTCGACTTCCCGCTGTGCTTCAGCTTGCGCGAAGTGATCATCAAGGGTGAGCCGATGGGGAAGATTGTCGATGTGCTTCGGCACGACGATCTCTACCCGCATCCGGAGACGCTGGTCACCTTTATCGGCAATCACGACCAGGCCCGTTTTCTGGGAGAAGAAGGCAGCAGCGTGGCGAAACTCAAAGCCGCGTTCTCGCTGCTGCTGACTTTGCGCGGGATTCCGCAAATTTATTATGGCGACGAAATCGCCATGACCGGACGCGGCGATCCCGACAACCGGCGTGACTTTCCGGGAGGGTTCCCGGGCGACGCTAGCAATGCTTTTACCGCCGGCGGACGTACGCCCGAACAGCAGGACGTATTCGCGTACGTACAATCTTTGCTGGCGCTGCGCAAAGCTCACCCGGCGCTGCGCACGGGAAAGCAGTGGCACATCGGATGGGATGATAACTATTACGCCTTCCTGCGCGAGTCGGCGGAGGGTGGAGATAGGCTGCTCGTTGTCTATAATAACGCTCCGAAAACGCTCGAACTCAATATTCCTATCGACAATACGCCGCTGGAATCCGCTCACCAATTGCAGACAGTATTTGGGAATGTCTCCGCGGAAATCGCCGCCGACCAAGTGCACGTGTCGTTGCCGGCCCGCACGCTCGCTGTGTTCAGCGTGCATTAGTAAGTGGCAAAAGAAGTCTATTGAGGGCGCCCTCAGCAGCTAAACAGTTTCTGAAAAATTTCTTGTGGGCGCCGCAGTCGTGCTCAGGGGCTAAATTGTGTACGTGAGAACTCGGTCGTCCCTCCGGGACTTGAATAGTATTTTCCACTTTACCCAGCGCTGAAGCGCTGGGCTAAGGTAGTTCGCCCCTCCGGGGCTGGATTCTCTCACACTACGTTCCACCGGATTGCCCGAAAAGTAGTCCTCACGGGACACTCTAAAGCCCGGTGCTGTGCCGCCCAAAGCAAAGGCAAACCCGAGTTTTTCCGCGCCCTTGCCGGCGCTACTAGAAGGATGAGCCGCCCGAGGCTGTCTGCAACAAGATCGTCAACGGCGGCACGTGTTCCGGCTTGGCGTAACGGTTCACCAGAAAGCGCTTGCCGTCTTTGGCCACGTCATAGCTGAAGACATCGGTCGAGGAAATCGGAGCGCGACTGCGAATCTGGAACAGCGGCACGGGCGTACTCGTCACAAATGTGCTCGCGGCGTTGACCGACACTGCCGTCAACATGCCATTGGGCCCGATGTAGAAAATTTCTCGACCATCTCCGCGCCATCGCGGCTCGGTGCCGCCGCCGCGGGACACCTGCCATTTTCCCGCAGCTTCGGGGAACGAAGTCACATAGATTTCCCAATTGCCCGACTCATCGGAGGCATACGCCACCCATTTTCCGTCGGGAGAAATCTGGCCGTTGGACTCGCTGCCCTTGCTGGTCAGAAACCGGGTGGGTTCTCCGCCGGCTACGGGCAGTAGTTCCAGATAGTCGCCGTTCGGGGTCTGAAGATTGCACAAAATCTGTTTGTCGTCCAGGGACCATGAATTGGGGATGACGTCGCTTCTCCTGGATATTGGAACGGCGTATCTATTTCTCTCAGCCTCCAAGCCAGACGCGGACTTCAAGTTGAGACTGGTGCCGGCATCACCCTTGCGATAGGCGAGCGTTCTTCCATCTCGCGACCACACCCCCACCACCTCTTCCGCGGGATCGAAAGTAAAGCGCGAGTTAGCTGCCGCCGTCGTGCTTTCGATCCAGATATCTACGTTGTTCGCCTTCTCGTCGCTGATATCCACCGCGACGCGGCTGCCGTCGGGCGACAGGGTGGGGTTGTCCATGACGGCCGCATCGCCGATCCGGCCCAGTTCTTTGCCCGAGCGGTCGATCCAGGTCAGTGCGGACTGCGCTCCCCCGATTTCGGTGTTGTAGATCAAGGTGCCGTTACGGGCGACGGCGAAAGCGGTCCAGAAAGTGGCTGGTTGGAATCCGACCAGATTCGTGATCACAGTCGGGCTTCCGGAGACGTTGCCACTGGACGCGTCGAAGGCAATGCTCACCTGCTGCCTTTGCTCATCCGCATAAAACAGGTGGTGCGCATCGTAGCCAAAACTCGAACTGCAAAGGACGACTAGTTTTCTATCTTTGCCTTCGAGAGAACTGAGGTAGATGCCGCTCACTCGGTCGTCCTTCGCGTTGGAGAAATTTCCGGCCCAGAATAAGAAACGATCGCCGTCGGGAAGAAACAGAGGCCAGCGGTGCGAATTATCTTCGGTCGTCCTGACACCTTGCGTCACCAGCGCCATCCCGGTGCCATCGGCGTTCACGCGCCAGATCGCACTGTTAGCGTCCGGGCTGAAGATAATTACATCTTTGCTTCCCCAACTGCCGCCGCGTCCAGCTAAAGCGGTGGCGAGTACCTGCGGCGGGCCTCCAGAGACCGCCATTTTTTGTAGCTTGCCGTTGGCGAAGAACCCGACGTAAGCGCCGTCGGGAGACCAGAAGGGATAGCTTGCTCCTTGCGAACCCGGCAACGGCGTGACGACGGACGAGCCTACACGTTGCACGAAGAGCATGGGCAAGGCCGTGCTTTCTTCCGGCGACACGAATGCCAGCATGGAGCCGTCGTGGGACAGCGCCATGTGGCTGATGCTCATTTCGTCTGGAACCGCCAAGGCGAATTGCATACGAGTTGTGGGCACGGGACGCTTGGCCACGAACCACGTCACCGCGGCGACGGCCAGCAGCGCCAGGGCGCCAGCCAGCCAGGGCAGAAGCGACATTCGGCTGGGCGCACTGGCTGTTGCGCGCGTCATTGCCATTGCGGCCATTGCGCTCGCTTCGGTTCCGGAGAGCGCGCCCAAAGAAAACGACAGATCCCGTGCCGACTGGAATCGCTGTTCCGGGTTCTTCTCCATGCACCGCCGCACGATACGTTCGAGTGCAGGAGAGACGGGACGTCCGGGATCGGACAACTCGGCCGGGTCTTCCTTCAAAACGGCGGTCATGGTTTCGGCGGCCGTGTTACGGCGGAAGGCGCGCACGCCGGAGAGCATTTCGTAGAGCACCGCTCCGAAGGCAAAGATGTCGGTGCGAGGATCGGCGGCTTCGCCTCGTACCTGCTCCGGCGCCATGTAGCTTGCCGTGCCCATCACCACGCCAATTGCCGTATTCGGACCGGCGAGGGTGGCTTCGTCCGACCCGGCCGTTTGCGCCAGTTTTGCCAGGCCAAAATCGAGAATCTTGATGCGCCCGTCTCTGGAAAGGAAAATGTTTTCGGGCTTCAGATCGCGGTGGACGATGCCCTTCTCATGGGCGGCCGCGAGACCGTGGGCGATCTGCACTCCATATTCGATCGTTTTGCGTTGCGGCAGCGCGCCACCGTCGAGTATTACGCGAAGGCTTTCGCCCTCCAGCAACTCCGAAACCAGAAAGGGCGAGCCATTCTGCTGGCCGATATCGAACACCGCAAGGATGTTGGGATGATTGAGCGCGGCTACCGCCCGTGCCTCCTGCTCGAAGCGGCGCAGGCGATCAGCTTCGCGGGCAAACGATTCGGGCAGAATCTTCAGAGCCACGTCGCGGCCAAGGCGCGTATCTTTCGCGCGATAGACCTCGCCCATGCCGCCTGCGCCTAGCGGCGCGACGATCTCATAGGGTCCAAGTTTAGTGCCGGGAGTTAGAGACATGCGTGCGCGTCATTATATATGGATATATGGCCGCTATTTAAATACGGGCGGGCCAGCACGCCTATCCCCATCTCTTCGTTGACTTGCCGCACTCCGCCCACCTAAGATGGTCGCTCCCGGAGCCGTTGCTATTCCATGATTGGCCAAACCATGATCGGCCAGACCAATCAAGAGCGTGAACCTCAGCATGCGTAGACGTGTTTTCAAGGTGTTACGTGTGCCAACCCCCTGCAATGTGTGCCTCATTCTGCCTGAAATTTGATGGTTTAAGATACAAGTTAAGATACGACTGGTGGTTGGAAAGTAGCAGGAAATATGCCCGATTTGAGCGTGGCGGAGGGATACTACTTGAACCCATTTTGTAAACGCCGCCAATGTATTCCGGGCTGCACCCTAAACCCCACGCCGTAGTGGGGTGTTCAAGTATTTTCGGACGGTAAATCTTCCGGTGACGCAAAGGGCGGTTCGATTCTGAAACTTTGAGCGATTTGTTGTCGTGCTGGATTGTCGGGAGGTGCGTAAAAATCGATGCTTGTTGGAGCTCAGGTGGTTAGAGCGACTGTCTCATAATCCATGAGTATAGGTCGGGCACCTGTGTTTTCAATGGTTTAGGGTAGGCAATAGGTGCATGTTTCGGCGTATTTCGGGTGTGAAAGTTTAAGACTATGCAGTAGATTATGCAGTAACCCTAGTCAATCGGTAGGGATTGAGTGAGGGCACAGTAGCAACGGGTGATGGAAGTCTAGGGAATCAGTAGGGATTGAAGCGGAGTCGGCATGGACCCTGAAATAAAACGAGTCGGTAATCAGTGGACCGCATACGATCCAAGCGACCCGAATACACCGCTGGCCACTGGGGGGACGTTTGAGGAATGTCTGGAAAACCTGCAACAGTGGGAAAAAGACAAAGGGTTGACCCCCGGTGATTATGCAAGACGTGTCTGGTGTCCGAAGTGATTTAGCTGCCCGTTGTCCTCTATCGAGTACATTCTTGCTCAATTCTTCTGACCCGGTGCAAACACTGCTTGGCACTTGGGGCAGCGCATCTGTAAACGATACCCGCTGGGTTTCGTTCGGTGGTATCGAGTATCCGCACCTAGGGCACTCGGTATTTAATGACGCCATGACCTTGGCAAGGTCGATCTTGCGGCCCACTACTTCCTCTTCGCTGCCTTGACCTTCGCCCACCGTGCCCGCTGAGCGGCGGCATGTAGATTCCATTACCAGTTGCGGAATGGTATCTCGGATGAAACAGGCTCAGGGCAGATAACATTCTTTTCATCCAACAGACTCTTGGCTGCTCTGAGTGCAAGCGTCGAATGAGGCGTCGGGCCGACTACCAGTCCCGAGAGTTCAACAGGTTCGTTCGGATTCAAGGTCAACGGGAACGGGATGTAGGGAATAAGCATCGACGCTCCGGGCCGGATGCGCGGCGGAATTGCGGGCACTCCCGGAACAGCAAATGGAGTACCGCCCGTTCTTTTTATCGCTCTCCACTCTGACTCTTCCTTGAACTTTGGGTGTTTGAACACACGAACGGACAAACTGATTGCAGCGTCGGTGCAATGGGCCGTGCTGATAATGAAGAAGATTGATGCAGTATGCGGGAGGTCGGACTAGAGAGGGCACTTACAGTCTGCGGAGCCTCTGCGTGACTTGTTTGCCGGACCCCGTCGTCCAAAGAGAAGGAACGGCCACGGTTCTTCTCCTGCCTTCGCAGCCTCTTGGTTGTTCCACTTGCATATGGGGACTATGATTTCCGCATGCCAATGCCCAAAGAGGAGATTCAGAATCTGGCCCGCTCAATCGTGGCCGATAACCCCGGAGGGATTCGATACAGTGACCTTGTGCGGAGAATCTGCCAACAGAGTCCCGAAACAGGAAAGAAGACTGTTGAATGGGCAGTATGGGATCTCAACAAAACCTTCCCAACCGAGGTCGCGAAACCGGACCGCGGTCTTTTCACACCGGTTTCGGAATCCGACAGTGGTGCTGTTCTCGTTGGAGATAGGGAACAAATCGCATCGACGGGAGCTAGGGTCAGGGAGTCAGAGTTTTATGAGCCGTTTGCGCAATATCTGAAGGATGATCTGGACGAGTGTACCGTTGCTTTACCCCTTGGCGGCTCTACTCTAAAGGCGAAGTGGGCAACGCCCGACGTGGTTGGGACATACAAGCCCCAAGCGCGGGATCTTATCAGATTTCAAGTCGAGATCATTTCGGCTGAGATCAAGATCGCATCGGAGCCGGTCGTCGCCTTCGGTCAAGCCGTTGCCTACAGGTTGTTTTCGACCAAGACTTATATCGCAATGCCGAAAAGCCTAACCAAGGAGGAGCAGGATCGGTTGAAATCGCTCTGCGTGCTTTTCGGAGTTGGCTTGGTTCTATTCGATGTGAATAAAGAGGCCCCACAGTTCTCGATTCAGGTGAGCCCACAGCGGTTCTCGCCGGATATGTTTTACGTCAACGCTTTTGCCGATCGCCTGAAACTTAACGCGTCTGAGAAATTTGAAGAGCTATTTGGATAACGTATTTTTCTGAGCATCCAACCTCTACCCTTCAGTAGCCAGATGACAATCTCGAAATCCAAATTCGTGGCTGGCGTCCAGTGCCTCAAGCGTCTGTGGTTCCAAGTTCACCAGCCGGAACTCGCAGCCGAGCCGGACGCTACCGCTGAAGCCATCATCGAACAGGGCCGACAGGTTGGGCTCCTTGCCCGTCAGCTGTTCCCCGGTGGCGTGGAGGTAGATAGCTCAGGCGGACTGGAACAGGCGATCCGCACCACACGGGGGCTAATCGCAAACCCGATGGTTCCGGCGATATTTGAAGCCGCTTTCGAGAATGCTGGCGTGTTCGTGCGGGTCGATGTCTTGCAACGTCGGAGGGAAAACTGTTGGCGTCTTGTCGAAGTCAAGTCCACCACAGACCTCAAGGATCATCACTTGGAAGATGTGGCAATCCAAGCTCATGTGGTTTCTGGCTCCGGTCTGAACTTGGCCTCAGTCTGGTTGGTTCACATCAACCGCAAATACGTGCTTGCAGGAGGGACAGTTGATCCGCGCCAGTTCTTTCTCTTTCGGAATCTCACACGCAGAGTGCAAAACTTGCAACCCGCACTGGTGTTTCAGCTTCGATCCCAATTCCGCGTTCTCTCCATGCCCGAGGCACCCGACCTGCCTCCGGGGCCGCACTGCACTGATCCGGTTGCATGCGAGTTCTTCGACCGCTGCAATACTCCTCGACCCGACGATCACATCGGCTACATTCCACGGCTCCATGCCAGCGCGATGGAGCAACTTGAGGAAATGGGTGTCGAGTCTATTCACGACATACCTGCTGATTTCGAGTTAAGCGAACTTCAGCGCCGTGTCTGTACAGCGATGCAAACGGGTCAACCGTGGTTTAGTGCAGACCTGAAGACCGAATTTGAATCCCTCAAATACCCGCTCTACTTCATCGATTTTGAAACCGTCAACCCGGCGATCCCTCGCTTCGTGGGAATGCATCCTTACGATCACATTCCTTTTCAATTCTCGGTGCACGTTCGGTTCTCAAGTTGCACTACTCGAAGTTCGAGGACTTCATTCGTCTCAGCAAGCGCGAACGCTCAGTGGTGCGGGGCTTAATGGATGTAGACCAGTATGCGAAGCCCATCTACCCATGGCAGGGGGAGACCGCTATCCTAGATGAGGAATGGGCCGGTTGCCTTGGCGTGGCGGACACGAAGCGATTTTTTGCGCTCGTTGATCGCCTGTGGAAGCAAAACCCGGAAGTAAGGCGCATTCTGGATGCTGACGTTGACCACATTGAATTCTGTACGCCGGGTCGCGACACCTACCGCTTTCGAGATTTCGGGATTTCTCGCCATCTGATGAGCCTGTGGTCTCGCGAAGTTCGGTCTTTCAAACAGCCGTGCGTTTTCCGAAGGTGGGAATAAAACTTCGTTCTCGCCATGGCGCGAAAGAAAAGCTTGACCAGACCTTGGCTCCAAGACCTGCACCCGCTCGGTCGTACAATCGGAACATGGAACCATACTCTCCTTTCCTAACTTGGCGATTTGACGCCGCCTTACAGTTCGCCTCCGGACTGCATCACAGTCAGCCCCGGAAGAGCACCCACATCCCATATATTGCCCACTTGATGAGCGTATGCGCTCTTGTCATTGAGGCCGGTGGTGACGAGGATCAGGCTATAGCAGGTCTGCTACACGACGCTGTTGAGGATCAGGGCGGGCTACCAACTTTGGAGACTATTCGACACATGTTCGGCGACCGGGTAGCCGATATCGTCAAGTCCTGCTCGGACAGCACGGTAAGTGATTCAACTCAGAAGCCGCCTTGGCGTGAAAGAAAGGTTAAATATCTGGAGCATCTGCGAAGTGCGGACGGAGATGCGCTGCTTGTCTCGGCTGCGGACAAACTCCACAATGCCCGAGCAATTCTGGCTGACTATCGGGAACTGCGAGACGAACTGTGGTCGCGGTTCAATGCGTCAAAGGAAGAGCAACTGTGGTATTACGGCGCATTGGTCGAGAC
>JBAVAA010000563.1:0-2763 GCA_049585515.1 Terriglobales bacterium
GTCGTACGATTCGCGCTTGTACTCGACCAGCGGGTCGTGCTGCGCGTAGCCGCGCAGATTGATGCCCTCTTTCAGGTGGTCCATCGAGAGCAGGTGATCTTTCCACTGCCCGTCGATCACGCTTAACATGATCATGCGCTCGTGATAGCGCATGGCCTCGGCGCCGATCAGCGCCTCTTTCGCGTTATAGCGCTCTTTGAGCTTGTCAAAAATCGCATCGCCCAGTTCCTGGCGATTCATGTTCTCCGGCTTAAGGCCCTCGGCATAGATGTCAACGCCGAAGCGCGTGAAGATCGCGTCTTTCAGAGCTTTGAGGTCCCAGTTATCGACGTGCTCTTTGGGGGGACAATGCCGTTCGAGAATGTCGCCGAGGATCCCGGAGACGTAATCTTCGATGATCAAATCTTTCTGGTCGAGCCCCTCGAGCAGTCGGCGTCGCAGTCCGTAGACCGCTTCGCGCTGCTTGTTCATGACATCGTCGTACTCAAGCAGGTGTTTGCGGGCCTCGAAATTCTGGCCTTCGACAGCCTTCTGCGCGGCTTCGATCCGGCGCGTAATCATGCGCGATTCGATGGGCACGCCCTCTTCCATACCAAGGCGCTGCAGCAGGTTCGAAACCCACTCCTTGGCGAAGATTCGCATCAGGTCGTCTTCGAGCGAAAGATAGAAGCGCGACGATCCGGGATCTCCCTGGCGGCCGGCACGCCCGCGAAGCTGATTATCGATGCGGCGCGCTTCGTGGCGTTCGGTGCCGAAGATGTGCAACCCACCAGCCTCGATTACTTCCTGATGCTCGCGGTCGGTGTCAGCCTTATAGCGCGAAAAAATCTCGTTCCATTGATCGGTCGGAACCGCATACTCATTGCCGGCGTAATACCAAACGGTGCGGTTCTGGTCGTCGGCCTCAGCTTCGATCTTGCCTTGCGCGGCGCGAATCGGCTGTGCGATTCCCTTCTTCACGCATTCCTGTTTGGCCATGAACTCGGGGTTGCCGCCGAGCAAAATGTCGGTGCCGCGGCCGGCCATGTTGGTGGCGATGGTGACCGCTCCTTTGCGTCCGGCCTGCGCCACAATTTCCGCTTCGCGTTCGTGGAACTTCGCGTTCAGCACGACGTGTTTTTTCAATCCCTTTTTCTTAAGCAACTCATCAAGCCGCTCGGACTTTTCGATCGAGGTCGTGCCTACCAGCACCGGTTGGCCGCTCTCATGCAGCCTCTGAATCTCGTCCGCGGCAGCGAAGTATTTCTCTTTCTCCGTACGATAAACGATGTCCGGATTCTCTTTGCGCAGCAGCGGGCGATTGGTCGGAATGACAAGCACTTCGAGCTTGTAGATCTTGTCAAATTCCGGAGCTTCTGTCTCCGCCGTTCCCGTCATCCCCGCGAGCTTCTTATACATGCGGAAATAATTCTGAAAGGTAATCGTCGCAAGCGTCTGGTTCTCGCGTTCAATTTTGACGTTCTCTTTCGCCTCAATCGACTGGTGCAACCCGTCGGACCAGCGGCGCCCCGGCATCAAGCGTCCGGTGAATTCGTCGACAATAATCACTTCGCCGTCTTTGACCACGTATTCCACATCGCGCTTGTAGAGCGCGTGCGCTTTGACGGCGGTTTCCACGTGATGCTTCAGCGCCCAGTTTTCCGGGTCGGCGATGTTGCCAATCCCCAGCAGCTTTTCGACCTTTTCCCAGCCTTCGTCGGTGACGGTGACGTTGCGATGCTTCTCGTCGACCACAAAGTCCCCGGTCATGATCTTGGGTTCGCCCGGCTGCGTATCGATCTCCTCACCCTTTTCAAGCTTCGGGATAATCCGATTTACCTTGTAATACTTGTCGGTGGATTCTTCGCTGGCGCCCGAAATGATGAGCGGCGTCCGGGCTTCATCGATCAGGATGGAATCGACTTCGTCGACGATCGCGAAATTGTGCATACGCTGCACGCAATCGCGAAGGTCAAACTTCATATTGTCGCGCAGATAGTCGAAACCAAACTCGTTGTTGGTTCCGTAAGTTACGTCGGCGGCATAGGCGGCGCGCCGCTCCGCGTCATCGAGGTCGTGGACGATCACGCCCACTGTCAGACCGAGAAAGCTGTAGAGCTTTCCCATCCATTCGGAGTCGCGCTTGGCCAGGTAATCGTTGACGGTGACCACATGTACGCCGCGTCCGCTGAGCGCATTCAAATAGACCGGAAGCGTGGCGACCAGCGTTTTGCCCTCGCCGGTCTTCATTTCGGCGATCGTACCTTGGTGCAGAACCATGCCGCCGATCAACTGCACGTCAAAGTGCCGCATGTTGAGCACGCGCCGTCCACCTTCGCGGACGACCGCAAACGCTTCCTCGAGCAGTTCGTCGAGTACCTCCCTGAGTAACCCGTCGCGTTCCGCTTCGATTTCCTTCTGGCGGTCGGGATTCTCCAGAGGAACGTCGGGACGATCCGGATCGTCTCCCTCTGGTTCATCGGCAATAGAACTGAGACGCTCCTGAATCCGTGCGCGAAACTCCTCGGTTTTGGCGCGAAGCTGGTCATCGGAGAGCTTCTGCATCTCCGGCTCGAGCGCATTAATCGCCCGCACGCGTGGCATCAGGCGTTTGATCTGGCGCTCGTTATTCGAACCAAAAAGCCTGCCGAAAAATTCGTTGATCAAAAGGGAAATCCTTCAGAGGACACGCGTCCTAGCTATCATTAAAAGCCTAGCACATTAGATGCGGCAGGGATGGCATTGGACGAACGACCCAGGTTACGAGTGCGTGCTGTCTAGAGG
>JBAVAA010000564.1:0-3130 GCA_049585515.1 Terriglobales bacterium
CTCCGAAGCCTGCTATCCAGCCGACCGGCACGATCCACCAGCCCAGCACGTCCCTGCCGCCCGGCGGATCATTTCCGAAGCCGAGTCGAAACGAAATCTCGGTGTCGCCTGCGCCGTGGGGAATCACCCACAATCCCGCAGTGTGCGGATGAAATGGTCTTAACAGTGCAACCAGAATGAAAACAATCCCGAAGAAGTATCCGAGGACGGATCCAAGCAGCACAAAAAAACCGAGAACGCTGAAACTTCCCCAGCGGAACAGACTTCTGAGAATCTGCACCGGTGACCGGCTCACCTCAGCCCGCGCCAGCAAGGTGTCGGTCATGTACTGACTGGCCAGGTCCTCCGGAGGCCCCAGCGCCGCGAGGGCCGCGTCAACTCTGGCCGCCATGATTTCTGCATTAGATTCTTCGGGAGCGGCAACCTTATCCACAATGTGGCTGCGCAACTCGGCAATAATTTCACGAACCTCTTCATCGTTCGCACCGCGCAATCGCCCGCGCAACCTGCCCAGGTATGCTTCGATTTTCTGCTGCGCGTCGTCTTTTCGCTGCGCATCGTCTTTTTGTTGCGGATCGCCGGCTATCGTCATCTGTTCTCCTTTGTGAGTGGAGCGAGCAGTTTGCTCATGCTGGACGAGAATCGCGCCCAGATCGCAGCCATCTCGACGGCCCGCCTTTTCCCGGCCGCCGTGAGTGCATAGTATTTCCGCGGATGTCCGGCATCGGACTCGACCCACTCGCTGCGCACCAGGCCGAGCGCCTTTAATCGGCTGAGCAGCGGATAAACCGTTCCTTCCGAGACGATCAAATCGGAATCGCTTTCCAGCCGCCGCAGAATTTCAAGCCCATAGCGCCGTCCCTCCCACAACGCAGCCAGGATTGCTAACTCAAGACACCCCTTACGCAGCTGAATCTCCCACTTGTCTCCGGTCTCTTGAGCGGGCTCGGCAGGTTCCTTCATCTTCGAGTACTATGTATTACAAGGTATCGTGTTGTCAATAGTACGAGAAAGGAACGACTCATCCGTAGGGAATGGCCAGCCCTTTTCAGAAGGTTTTCGCAGAATCGAGCAGAATGGTCACCGGCCCTTCGTTAGCCAGTTCGACCCGCATCGTTTCCTGGAAGCGTCCGGTTTCACAGCGCAGGCCGGCGGCTCGGATTTTCTTTACAAAGTAATCGTAGAGTTCGCGCGCCTGCTCGGGAGGAGCGGCCGCGTCAAACGATGGACGCTTGCCGCGGCGCGCGTCTCCGTAGAGAGTGAACTGTGAAACCACCAGCAGCGCGCCCGAAACTTCGGCGATACAGAGATTCATTTTTCCGCCAGTATCTTCAAAAATGCGCAAGCCGATTATCTTTTCGGCGAGGTAATCGGCGTCAGCGCGCGTGTCTCCCGAGCCTACGCCGATGAGCACCAGCAGACCGACGCCGATTTCGCCCGTGAGTTCGCCGCTCGCAGTGACCCGGGCACGGCTCACACGTTGTACTACGGCTCGCATTTAGCGGCTGGCTCCGCCGAGGAGCGACTCCTGGCCGGCGAGCGCCTGCCAGCGGCCGTCGCGGTAGGTGAAAATGTCAGTGAAGCGCACGCGCGCCACGACTTTGCCGGAAGCGTCCACGAGCGTGGCGAGTCCGCGTGTGAATCCGGAATTACCGTCTACGTGTGCGCGCAGTTCGGAGAGCTGGTTCACGCCGGGCTTCCTGTTTGGAATGCGCTCGACGGTCCAGGTGCGCGTGTGCAGCGAGCCGTCGACATCGGCGTCTTCAAATTCGTCGGCCAGCATACAAGCTACGACAGCGGCATCCTTGCGGCTGAGGGCAGCGGCCCAGTTCTGTTCGAGCTCGATGAGTGCGGCTTCGGTCTTCGGCTGATTTCTGGGACAATCGGCGGCGTGTGCGGACAAGGGGAGCGCCAGCACGAGCGCGAGCAGGCTTAGGATTTTCACGTCCAAATCATATCGTAGAGACGGGGCTTGCCCCGTCCGTGCCTCGGAATACGCGGCGAGGCAGAATTCGTGCCGTGAAATTGGGTCGTGGATCTTCTTGAACGACATATTCCCGCAGCGGCTAAAACCGCTAGTGGTTTTGCGGCAGTTGCGGCACGGCTGAAGAGGTTGGAAAGAAACTGGATTTTGCCGAAGCAGCCGCTGAAGGGGCGTCTCGTTTCGAAGGACTTACGGTATCGCTAAAGCGATACCCTGATACGAAACAGGAGTTTTCGCGAGCTTTTGAAGCCGTGGCCTTTTAAAACGAATTCAAGTTGATCCGCTACTGGAAATTGATTCGCGTTGACCCCGCTTGCCGGGACTCTTACAATCCGATATTCGCTGCAAGCGACCTCCTAACTCCGGAGTTCCACACATGCTACCGATGTTGACGAGAAGATCAGCATTTCTCTGCGCCTGCATAGCGATGATGATGTCATGCGCATTCGGACAATCCGCAACCGCCGCCCATCACGACGTTTTGATCAAGAATGCCACCGTGATGACTGCGACCCACGGCAACATCAAGAACGGGTCCGTCTATATCAAGGACGGCAAGATCGCCGCCGTCGGCGAAACTGTGAACGCGCCTTCCAGCGCCACCGTCATCGATGCCGGCGGAAAGTATCTGACGCCGGGGATCATCGATTCGCACTCGCACATCGCGCTGGATGACGACGTGAACGAAGCTACCAGCCCCATTACTCCGCAGATGATCATGAAAGATGCCTTCGATTATCAGGACAAGGCCATCTACCGGGCGCTGGCCGGCGGCGTTACAACATCGCTCCTGCTGCACGGATCGGCCAACATGATCGGAGGCCAGGCGGTCGTCATTAAACACAAGTACGGAGCCTCGCGCGATGCGATGCTTTTTCCCAATGCGCCGGGCTCGATCAAATTCGCCAGCGGCGAGAATCCCAAGCGCGTCTATGGCAGCCGCGATCAATTGCCCTCGACGCGCATGGGGAATTTTGCCGTCCAACGTCAAGCGCTCGTGGAAGCCCAGGACTACATGCGCGAATGGGACAACTACAACGCAAAGGTCAAACGCGGCGACAAAGACGCTTCACCGCCGAAGCACGACCTGAAGCTTGAAGCGCTCGCCGACGTTCTTCGCGGCAAGCTCATGGTGCAGATCCATTG
>JBAVAA010000565.1:0-1537 GCA_049585515.1 Terriglobales bacterium
GTATCTGGCACGTGAGGTTCTCAAACTGCGCGCCGGACCAAAGATCACAAGAGAGAACTCATGAAGAAGATGACCAGGCTGCTGAGGTTCCTCGCCAGGATTCTGGTATTGACCGCGATTGTCGCTCCTATGATGCGTGCCCAGGAGCCTAAACGAATCGAAATAACCGCAAAGCGGTTTGCCTATGAACCCGGCGAGATCACGTTGAAGAAAGGGCAGCCGGTAGTGCTTGTGCTCAAGAGTGCAGATGTTGCGCATGGAATTCGAAGTCGCGAACTGAATGTCGACGTGAAGCTTCCTGCAGGCGGCACACAAGAAGTGCACTTCACGCCGCAAAGGACAGGCAATTTCGTCGCTCATTGCTCGGTCTTCTGCGGTCCCGGCCATGGCTCAATGGCGTTGAAGCTACATGTGGTGGAATAGTGATGCGCGCGTTCGCTTTAGGAATGGTTACCGCACTCATCGTTGGCCTGGGTAGCGTCGCCGTCCTCGTCGGACCGTCGGGCTGCAAGGCTGACCCTCCTGGAAAGCTGGAGACGGCTACCCTCACGTTTGCCAAGCATCACTTTTTGATCGGCAACAGAAAGCAGAAGAACCCTTTGCCCGACACTCCGCAGACCGTCGCGGACGGCAAGGAGGCATTCTCACACTACTGCTTTGCCTGCCACGGATTGGACGGTCAAAACACTGGCGTTCCATTTATCGATCACATTTCGCCTCCCATCCCGTCACTTGCATCCACTGAAGTGCAGCGATATACAGATGGACAATTGAAGTTCATCCTGGACTACGGAATCAGGCCCTCGGGAATGCCCGGCTCTAAAGGGATCCTGAACGACGACGAACTGTGGTCAATTGTGGTGTATCTCCGGCACCTGCCTCAGGCCGGCAGCCAGGGAACGCCAGAGATCTATACCCATTGAGGAGACACCAGAACAATCAGTTTCATTCCGACGACCCAGGTGCGAGCGAGGCCTATCGTCAAATCTACCGCAAGGGAAGGAACACGGATACTCAAGCCTATGAAAGCGCACCGGACAGCGTACCCGCGCGGATTTGAGCATCTCTTGCGATCGAAGAGACGGAATCCAACCCATGGCGGAGCCGCCATGCTTGATAGAATCCGTGCACAACTGAGAACTCCGGACCGCATGCTCGACATTCGTCGGATATCGTACGGGCTACAAATAGCGAGTGGCTTCCTACCCTGTTAACTGACTCTATATGCATCTCTCGAACCCGTGGAGAAAACACGGGAACGGGAAGCCGAAGCTTCAGCGACGGCCTTGTTTCAAAGGAAAGATTGCGGAAATCAGTCGAAGGCATGTTGTGATTAACCGCCAACGCGAAGGCGACTGGGGCCTGGTCGATCGGAGTGACACTGAGGGCAAAGCGTCCGGCGCTTTCGAGAAACTGCGCAGGAATTTTCGAGGCGGTAAGCGCAAAAGCAAAGTATTCCTCGTTTACATCGCTCATGACGTTGAGAGGAAACATGCTCGCTCGGCCTGCCTCGGCGACGCTGACAAGTGAAATGGGG
>JBAVAA010000566.1:0-6778 GCA_049585515.1 Terriglobales bacterium
GTCCCAGTGCGTTCCGATGGCAAAATTTCTCTGCCATTAGTTGGGGAGTTGCAGGCGAGTGGCCAAACCCCGTTGCAACTGGAGCAAGAGATCACCAAGCGCCTGCAGAGCTATATCTCCGAGCCTGAAGTCACGATCATTGTTACCGATAGTAGAAGCCAGAAGGTGAACATCCTGGGCATGGTCGCAAGACCCGGTGCTTACTTACTAACGAGTTCAACCACCGTGCTCGATGCGATTGCGATGGCCGGGGGTTTCAAAGACTTCGCGAAGCAAAAGTCGATTTATGTGCTTCGACAATCTCCAGATGGAACACAAAAACGAATCGCATTCAACTACAAAGACGTAGTCAAAGGCCGGAATCCCGAGCAAAACATTCGCCTGCAAAGCGGCGACACGGTGGTAATTCCCTAGTTGTCGTTATGAACATTCGAGGCTGTTTGATACTCGCGAGCACGATGGCCACGTTGTCGGTTCTCACGGCCGCGCAGAGCCCGACGGTGCAGAACCTGCCGCCGCAGAGTTCTGTCGATGCCAGCAAACCAGCCCCGGCGGGTGCGGTCTCGGCTTTGATCGGAATGTTGCCGGAAGGCTCCGATGACACTAGCGCCGATCTGCCGCAGATACCGGCCCTTCTTGGGGGCCCGGGAATTTCCTCGGCTTTCATCTCGGAACTGGAACGATCGAATTATCTGCGAGGTGGGGTGAATGTGGGCGCGGTCTATGATTCCAACCCGCTACTGCTTTCCAGTGGGACAGAGAGTAATACGAGTGAGTCGATTTTCCCCAACATCAGGATTGAGGAATCGTCGTCACGATTGCGCTGGACCCTGGGATATGCCGGCGGTCTGACAATCAACCAGAAGATCACGAGTCAGAATCAGGGATCACATAACCTAAATTTTGATTCGCAATACCGGTTGAGCCCGCACGTGAACCTACGGGTGGCAGAGAACTTTTCCATGACCACCGGATTTTTTGACGCGGGCAATGCCACCGAGGTCATCGCGGGCTCCGTCGGGCCAAATGCCAGCCTGATTGCTCCGTTGGCGACGCAGAGGTCCAGTCTAACCACGGTAGAGGCAAACTATCACTATGCCTTGAACGATCTGATTGGGGCCAGTGGATCATTCTACGACTTGCATTTCACCAATGTCCCCGCCGATACCCAACTAACGAATTCGCAAACCGCAAGCGGATCGGCATTCTGGTTGCACCGGTTCATCGGCAAAGACTGGGGCGGAGTCAGCTATCGTTTTGATCGCATCACTTTCAATCCCGGGAACGGCGAAAGCCGAGTCCACAGCTTCTTAGCGATGAACACGCTCAGCTTTTCAAACCACTTCACCCTGACGGGATTCATCGGTCCTCAATACTCGGAGAATGAAGGTCTGGCTCCGGGAGGCGCGCCCGCTCCGAATGCTTGGTCGGTTGCCGGGGGTGCGGACCTCGGTTGGGCGAACCAGCGTACCAGCGTGTCTGTCGGCTACTCCCGGACCATTAGCGACGGCGCCGGCATTTCAGGTTCGGTCCGTTTGCAGAGCATTTACGGTGCGTTCCGCCGCGAGCTGGTTCCGGGATGGGCGGTTGCTCTCACGGCAAGCCACGGAACGAACCAGTCGCTTGTTGTGCCCACAGCGAGCGATGCGAGTTCAATTAATTTGACCTCCGCAAGCATCTCTCTGGAGCGTAACGTCGGAAAGAGCATTGGGTTCCGTTTGGGTTACGCGCACGACTTCCAAGAGCAGGTTTTTCAGCAACAGGGTGGATTGCCCGCTCCAAACCCAACTGCCAGTGCGAATCGGAATCGATTTTTTGTGACACTTTCGTATCAGTGGGCGAAACCTATAGGGATGTAGGCATGGAAGAAGAACTACAAGAATCGCGCGAGCCTTTGGAGTTCAATGAGATTAAAGGAATAATCCGCCGGCAGCGGTGGCAGTTTCTTATTCCTTTCTTCTGCGGCTGGCTGCTGGTATGGGGTGCGAGCTGGCTGATTCCGTCGACCTACCGGTCGGGCACGCTCATTCTGGTCGAGCAGCCTGCAGTGCCCGAGAAATATGTTGTCTCGAACATCGATGCCGATCTTCAGCATCAACTAGACAGCATCACGCAACAAATTCTGAGTCGCACTCGCCTGCTTCGGATCATTGACACCCTCGGTCTCTACGCCGTGGAGAGGAAGCATAAGAGCGCCGATGAACTGGTGGAACAGATGAGCAAGGAAATCGACATCGAACTGACGCACGGCGACGATCAGAAACTTTCAGCCTTCAATATCTATTACGCGAATCGCGATCCAAATATGGCGCAGGCGGCTACAGCCCAACTAGCAAACCTCTTCATCACAGAAAACCTCGAGCAGCGCCAGGAGCGTTCCGAGAAAACGACCAAGTTCCTCGAAGATCAACTACAAGAGGCGCGCGCAAAGCTCGAGGCGCAAGAAGCGAAAATGCGCGTGTTTAAAGATGAGCACTTGGGTGAGTTGCCCAGCCAGATCCAAAGCAATCTCCAGATCCTGGCCGGCCTCCAGAATGAGATCCAGGCGAACGACGATGCGCTAAATCGCGCCAAGCAACAGAATACATATCTCGAATCGCTCATCAGTCAATATAAGGCCATAGATCATACGACAAAAGGGGGCACCTTAGGGCCGGACGGGCTGGCTGAAATTGATAAAGAACTGGACCAACTGAAGGCCCAGTTGACGGATTTGAGCTCGCACTATACGGATAAACATCCCGATGTTCGCAAAACCAAAGAGCAGATAGCGCGAACCCAGAAAATACGCGAGCAGATCATCGCTGATATGAATAACGCAGCGAAGAATTCGATTCCGGCAGCAATTGCACCAGCATCTATCGACCTGAAAAGTGCACCACTGCTCGAGCTAGAGAGTCAGTTGAAAGCCAACCGGGTCGAAATCGCGAACCACGAGGCGGAGATCAAAGACGAGCAAAGTAAGATCAACCAGTACCAAGCGCGGTTGAACATGGCACCAGTCATGGAACAACGATTCGCAGATATTACGCGCGATTATGATCAGTCGAAGGCAGATTACGAATCGCTTCTGGCCAAGAAAAACCAGTCGGAGATGTCCACTCATCTGGAGAAAACGCAACAAGGTGAGCATTTCCGCATGTTGGACCCACCGAATTTTCCCGTAAAACCCTATAAACCGAATCGCTTGATGCTGTGCGGCGCGGGATTGGCGGTCGGATTGGTTCTAGGCGGAGGCTTCGCTTTTGGCAATGAGAAGCTCAGCGGCAAGATCTGCAGTGAGCGCGAAATTAAGAAGCTGGTTCCCTTCGAGGTGGTCGGGGAGATTCCGCCGATCGAAAGCTCGGAGGAACAGGCCTCCCATCGACGCAGCGCCTGGTTCGCAGGCACTGCGGCCGTGGCGATCGTGGCGTGCATCCTGCTCGGATCGGCAGTAACGTATCTATTCGGTTAGGCCTCATGTACAGGACCTTCTATAATCTGCAGCGCAAACCCTTCGAGATCACGCCGGATCCGATGTTTTTGTTTCCCACGACGCGGCATAATGAAGCGCTCGCTTCGTTGTACTACGGAGTTACGGAGCATCGCGGATTCGTAATTCTAACGGGCGAGGTGGGCACGGGAAAGACGCTGATTTTACGCTCATTGCTGCAGTTGCTGCAACGCCGCGACCTTGCCTTTGCTCTGATATTTAATCCCACGCTTTCGCCTTTGGAATTCATTCGCTATATCGCGCGCGACTTCGGGCTGCCGGTTGCAGGCAAGGCCAAAGACGAACTGATTCACGTGCTGAATGGCTTCCTGCTGCAGAGACATCAAAAAGGATTGACGACGATGCTGGTGATGGACGAGGCCCATCACCTATCGCCGGAAATCCTGGAAGAAATTCGCCTTTTGAGTAACTTGGAAACGTCGCAGCGGAAATTGCTCCAGATCGTTCTTGCAGGCCAGCCGGAACTCGATCAGAAACTCGATTCTCATGAACTCCGGCAATTAAAACAACGGGTCGCGCTGCGCTGCCATCTCGATCCGTTGAGTTCGAACGAAACCAGGGCATACGTCGCGCGTCGTCTTCAGATTGCGGGGGCGCCGGCGAGTCACGACATTTTTGCTGGGTCTGCGATAGAGGCTGTCTTCCGGTACTCGCGTGGAATTCCCCGACTGATTAACACCATCTGCGAGAACGCGCTGATCGCGGGCTACGCCAAACATACGCCTCAAATTACAGCGGAAATCATTCTCGGGGTCGCGCGAGATTTACGCCTCGGACTGGTACCCGTGGGCCCGGGATGCAATGGCGGAACAATGTCAAACGAACAACAGCAGCAGAATGATCTTCTACTGGCGGTGAAGACACTGCTTGACGTGCATGATCGCCTCCAGGGCTCCGGGACGAAAGGCCAGCTGCAATAGACAGGGATTACTCTAGATGAGCTATTTATTCGAAGCACTGCAGCGAGTGGAGGCCGAGAGGTCCGGCGAGAACCCGCCCAAAAATGCCGGCTCGGTCGCGGATTTGCTTCAAGAAATTGAACAAAGACTCGAGCAGAAGGAATCTGATTCTGGATTGCCGCCGGTGGCGATACAGGAGTCTGCCGAACCGGTGCCCGCTTTCGCCTCGGCGAAGACTTTGTTGCCATCACCTCCTGCGGATTCTCGGTTGGTGTGTCTGAGGGACCAAGGCGGCCTGGCGGCGGAGAAGTTTCGCGTGCTGGGGTTGAAGCTGCGACATCTGCGTGAACGGCGCAAGCTCAAACGCATCGTGATTACCAGCAGCGTCCCAGAAGAAGGTAAAAGCCTGATCGCTGCAAACTTGGCACTTAATCAATCCCGCAGCAAGATTCTCAATACCTTACTCATTGATGGCGACTTAAGACGCTCCGCGTTGGGAAGCCGTTTTGGCTTTAATCGAAATTTGCCTGGACTTAGCGAGGTGCTTCGCGGAGAAAAGCAGTTGTCTGAGGTTGTATACAAAATCGAGGGTTCGGGGCTTTGGTTCATCCCAGCCGGCGTGATCCCCGAGAATCCAATTGACCTCATGCAATCGGGCCGGCTCCAGCAGTTGCTGGAACAACTGGAGACATTTTTCCATTGGATTATTATCGACACTCCTCCCATTCTTCCTCTTGCGGATACACCACTGTTGATGAAGCTGGCCGACGGAGTTCTGCTTGTAGTTCGTGAGGGTGTTTGCGACAAGAAACAACTTGAGCGAGCGGTGGAGACCATTGATCGTTCTGCGATGCTTGGTGTGGTTGTGAATAGTTGTCATAGCGTTGACCAGGACAATTACTACACACGCTATGGTCGGGGTGCTAGTGAGGAGTCTTTGTCACCCGCACCCGAGAACTGAGCTGTCTACGTCTTCCCTGCAATTCTATCCCCCCTGTAGAAACATATCAGCGCCCAAGAAACTACGAAGTAAGTTACTAACCGCAGCGTGAGGAGATCAACCGTGGCTTTACCATCGGCAAATCCGCAATCCGTTGATCGGAAGCTTCGATCTGAACGGAAACCTCAACCGCAGACTTTGCACGACCCGAAGGAAATTCTTTCGGAGGAAGCCTTCCGGCGAATGATTTCGTTGGAGCGCAAGCGCAGCGAGCGTACGCAGCGCCCGTTTGTCCTATTGCTCATGGACACGGGGCGCGCTCAGCCCACCCAGAAGAATGGCCGGATTCTTCTCGACATCCTTTCCGCGCTGGAGAGTTCCACCCGCGAAACAGACGTCATGGGTTGGTACGAAACGAACACTGCCGTGGGAGTGATGTTCACCGAGATCGCGCTCGAAAACAATCTCATGCTCAGCGCCATTTTGGGCCGTATCAGTGAGGTTCTCCGCGGCCGGCTCACCAGCGAACAGTTCAGTCAGATCAAGTTTTCGTTTCATCTGTTCCCCGAGGAGTGGGATCCCAGCAATCCAGAGCGTCAGAGCAACCCAACTCTCTATCCTGATCTTCACCAGCGCAACGGTGCGAACCGGATAGGGCGAGCGATGAAGCGAGGCATGGACATCGTGGGAAGCCTTCTGCTGCTCGCTCTGTTCTCCCCGATATTTTTGGCGATTGCGGTTGCGATTAAGCTGACTTCCCAGGGACCGGTTCTGTTCCGTCAACAGCGCGTTGGAGAACATGGAACGGCTTTCACTTTCCTGAAGTTTCGCTCGATGTACGTAAACAACGATGCTAGCCTGCACAGAGAATACGTACGCAAACTGATTGTTGGCCAGGCGGCCAAGCAGCCCACCAATGGCGCGGGCGAAGGTATTTTCAAGCTCACCAATGATCCCCGGATCACTCCGGTCGGGAATTTTCTACGGCGTACGAGCATGGATGAATTGCCGCAGTTCCTCAATGTACTGCGAGGTGACATGTCATTGGTCGGGCCTCGCCCACCTGTGCCTTATGAGGTCGAGGCTTATGCCACATGGCATCGCCGCCGCTTGCTCGAAGCCAAGCCTGGAATCACTGGCCTGTGGCAAGTGCAGGGTCGGAGTCGCGTAGGTTTTGACGATATGGTGCGACTTGATTTGCGCTACGCGCGCAGTTGCTCTCCATGGCTTGATCTGAAGATTCTGGCGCAAACCCCCAGGGCAGTGATCGCTGGGAATGGCGCCTGCTAACTGCTTTCAATTCCCCCGTGCAGGTTCCACAAGAAAGATTTCCTTTCATTTGGTTGATCGAGGTAATTCGTCGGTGAATCCTCATGCTTAACTTTGGTGTAATCGGCTTCGGTTATTGGGGGCCGAATATCGTTCGTAATCTGCGCGCCCTGGAAG
>JBAVAA010000567.1:0-2241 GCA_049585515.1 Terriglobales bacterium
ATTCAATGCATTTTGAACCCGGCGCCGGCGCAACCCATCGACGTGAAGGCGATTGCGGATCTCGATTATTTTGTTCCCAACGAGAGCGAAGCGGAGGCGATTTCCGGTATGGCGGTGCGGAATCTCGACGACGCGAAGCGCTGTGCAGGCAAACTTCTCGCTAGCGGCATTCGGCGCGTGATTATTACCTTGGGCGCGAATGGCTCGCTGCTGGCCGGAAGTGAGGGTATGGAGCACGTACCCGCGTTTAGTGTGAAGAGCGTGGACAGCACCGGGGCCGGTGACGCTTTCATTGGCAGCTTTGCTACTTTTCTGGGCGAGGGTTTGCCGGAGCGGGAAGCGGTGAAGCGCGCTAACCTTTACGCCGGACTTTCCACCACGGGCGTGGGGACGCAGAAATCTTTCTACGATCGGGCGCGGTTTGATGCGGAGTGGAGTGCGAGAGGCAAAGGCTAATGCCTTGGCGAGCTGCGCTCGGCTCGGGACAGGCGAGGCGCCCGTCACTACACGAACCGGAGCCACGACTCATCGCTCCATTAGCAGAACCTTTTCGGCTTCGTCGATCTCGGCCAACTTTACTTCAATCACTTCGTTATCGGTGGTCTGAACGGTTCGACCTATAAACGTGGCTTCGATAGGCAATTCGCGGTGGCCGCGATCGATCAGCACCAGCAATTGAACCAGGCTCGGGCGGCCATGCGAAAACAGCGCATCGAGGGCGGCTCGCGTAGTGCGGCCGGTGTAGAGGACGTCATCGACCAGCACTATTTTTTTGCCTTCGATAGAAAAACCGATTTCCGCTTGCTGCACCACCGGTTTTGGGCCGAGCGTAGAAAGGTCATCCCGGTAAAAGGTGATATCGAGCGTTCCGACGGGAACTTTTTTCTTTTCGACCTGTTGAATCATTTTGCCCAGGCGTTCGGAAATAGGAACTCCGCGGCGTCGAATTCCGACAAGGCCCAGGCCCTCTACACCACCATTCTTTTCGAGGATTTCATGAGCCAGTCGCACCAGGGTGCGCTCAATCTCCGAACCTGACATCAACTGGGCCTTTTGTGTGAGCGCCGTTTTGTGTACCGCGTTTTTCTTGATCGTCATAGTGTGAAACCCCCGTGGGACATCGAAGCAGTTTGAATGCGGAAAATTCTGCGGCCGGCCAGATTGATCCTTCATGAATGTATTGGACTGTTCTCGGGAACGTCAAGGAAAGCGAGTGACGTCGGGACGACGAACGGGGTAGGAGTGTTTGGGCTGCTGCCGTAGAAAATTAAGCCTTCTTGAGGAATGTCCCCTGCTCGAGTTCGCTGAACGCCTGACGGAGCTCTGCCTGCGTGTTCATTACGATCGGCCCATACCACGCCACCGGTTCCTCGAGGGGCTTCCCGGAGACCAGCAGAAACCTGATGCCGTCGTCTCCGGCCTGCACCGTGACCTCGTCACCACGATCAAACAGCACAAGGGAGCGATTATCGGCCTCGGAAGGAGGATGCGTGTCCGCCCACTCCACCGCTTCTGTCGGCACGGCAAGAGGTCCGGAAGCGTTGCAGAACTTTCCCGCTCCCGCAAAAACGTAGGCGAAGGCATGCCGCGTCGTCTCTACCGGTAGCGTTTTCCGGCGGCCTGGCGCGACCGACACGTCGAGATAAATTGGGTCCGCGGCAATTCCATCCACCGGGCCGGCTTTGCCCCAAAATTTCCCGCTGACCACGCGCACGTGAGTGCCGTCGTCGTCTTTCACCTCAGGAATGTCGGAAGACTTGACCTCCTGATAACGCGGCGCCGTCATTTTAAGCGATGACGGAAGGTTCGCCCACAGTTGGAAGCCATGCATCCGCCCAGCCGGATCGCCTTTCGGCATTTCCTGATGGATAATTCCACTGCCCGCCGTCATCCACTGCACGTCTCCGGCTGCGATCGCACCTTGGTTTCCCATGCTGTCGCCGTGTTCGACGGTGCCGGCAAGCACGTAGGTGATGGTCTCGATCCCGCGATGGGGGTGCCACGGAAAGCCCGACAGATAATCCTCCGGAACATCGTTGCGGAAGTCATCGAGCAAAAGGAACGGGTCGAAGTCGGAAGTGTTCCCAAAGCCGAACGCTCGGCGCAGGTGCACACCGGCGCCTTCTAGGGTTGGCTTGGATTTGATGAGCCGCTTCACGGGTCGAAGTGACATTGGAGAGACCTCTCAATGAAATGTCATCCTGAGCAAGGCGAAGGGCGAGCTTTCTCGCAGCCTGGAAT
>JBAVAA010000568.1:0-2351 GCA_049585515.1 Terriglobales bacterium
CACCCACAGCGAGTAGCCGCGCAGCAGGAATTCTTCAAAAAATCCGGTGAACAGAAAAAACACTGCGTAGTAGGCGGCAAATTCCCAGATGCGAGCGCCATGCAGAGAGAGTGATCCGAATTCAAACGCGCCCGCCAGGCGCAAAGCCAGCATTAGAACGCTCAGCGACGCGATTCCCCACAGCGTCCCGACCCAGAACCTTCGTCCGAACGCACGCCGCGCTGGCAGCCCCAAGTCGCCGAATGGACGGTCTTCAATACGAGCCATCACGGAGGCTGGCAAGATCGCAGCCAGCATCATGCTGCCCTCGATCATCATGCGCCACAGGAAGACGCTCACATGCGGGCGGAGCGACCATAACAGCCAGCTTTCCACCTGGAAAATGGCAAACGCCATCGCCAGATAGATCAACCAGCGCGTGGCTGGGTAAAGACCTCGCGGGCCGATAAAAACGGCGAGCAGCGGAGATTCGCGGCGCGATGGAGATGGCGGAGGAGACGGCGCAGGAGACGACATTGCCGACGCAGGCGAAGTAGAAGACTCACTTGGCTTTGCGTCATCCCTCGGTGCTTGCGGTTCCGACTCTGCGGAAGGCAGCAACGGTTTGTTATCCGTCACGTTGTTATCCATCATGTTGTTATCCATCGTGGTCCCGGACATGGTAAAACACTCGGTCTGCCCCGTCGCAGGAAATGTTGCGTCGATTTCTTCATTCCGATGCTTTCCGCGCCCCTCAGTTTGTCGCGGCCGCGCTATTGCTCGCCTATCTTTTGCAATGTGTCTGGCTGGTCCGCGTGCAAGCGTCGCACGCCTTGATCTCAGACTCCGATCAAGCTCTGCGCATCCATCTAGGCCTCGAACAGTGGAAAGGCGGGCCAATCGCTGGAACCCCCGATTCGTTGCGCTCGGAAGCTGCTACTGGTTTGCCTTCGGCAGGGCGCGCGGGGCATCTCCGCGTGCGCGATGGTTACGACCAGGACCGCTCGCCTCTCTACTATCTGATCGCAGCCGCGCCTGTTTTGTTGCTTTCGGTGTTGCGTCCAGGATACTGGTTGCCGGAATTGTTCAGGCCTTTCGTCGCCGCGTCACCGTACCTGTTCTTCGGCGTCATGCTGGGAGCTTCGCTCTGGTACGTGGCGCGCCGACTGTACGGCAATACTGGCGGATACATCGCGCTTACACTCTACTGCTTTTCTCCAGCCATGATCGTGAACGTGACAGGCGCGCAAAGCCTGGGTGAAATGGGCGCCGTCTGGGGGGCATTTGGAACCATCTTCACCGCGATCGCCGTGGCGCACACGCTTTATGCTCCGCGGGAAGTCGTCTTCTGGAACTGGCGACGAATACTGCTGTTAGGACTATCCCTGGCTCTGGCAGCGGGCAACCAATTCTCGCTCGTAGTGTTAGTGCTGGTGATCTTGCCATTGATGTTCTGGGTCGCGCCGGTTCGGCCGCGCTCCGTGCTTGTTATCTGGATCGCCGCAATCGCAGTCGCCACGGTCCTATTGTTTGCCGCCTACTTTCTTGAGCCGACGTTGTTCTGGGGAGGAATGCTGCACGCGCGCTGGATCGATTTCGAACCGGCCGGGTTTGGAATACCGGTTTTATATCGCCGGGCTGTACATACGACGATCGGCAGCAGCCCGCCGTTGATGTTCGCGCTGCCCGTGGCTCTGATTGCTTACTTCGGGTGGAAGCGTACACGCTATTTCGGCAACACAGCGCCGCTCCTGATTGCGGGACTGCTGTTTATTTTGGCGCTCGGGGCTTCGGATTTTCCCGGGCAAGGATTTTATCTGGCTACTCTTGTATTCCTTTTTGTTTTTGTGAGCGGAGTTTTCGCGGATCTGCTTGAGACCCGGGCAAGTATGTTCGTCGCGGCTGGCCTTTTTGGATTGTTAGGAGCATCCGCCATCTGGAATCTGCTGCAGTTGTGGCGGCTCAGTTTCCCGTAGGGATGCGGCCAGTCGCCGTCTCTACAGGGTAAAATGACAGTTACCTTACTCGGAACGATCGTTATTCGGAAGATCAACGATGAGCAGCCTGCCAGGAAATTCAGAATCCAAGACTATTTACGTAACCCGCAGCGGTCTTCCGCTGAGTTTCAAGCTGGAATGGCCCTTCCGCCACGCCACCTCCGGCGCGGACTTTGAAGTTCTGCACGCAGAGATCACGTTGGAAAACTCCGGGGGGTTGCGGGCGCTCGTGGCTGTAAATCTTTCCGCTACGCTGCGGGAAGTGCTGCCTTCGCTCGAACCCAAAGACACGGAAGGCCCGGTAATCAATGCTTTGCGCAGGGAAGTCGACCGCAAGCAGACCGAATTTGTGAAGTCCGGCAAGCTGGTTCCGCT
>JBAVAA010000569.1:0-4700 GCA_049585515.1 Terriglobales bacterium
CGCCTGTACTGTGAACTGGCTGGCTCCGGCGTCGAGCACGTAATGCGAATTGGCGCTCATCTGTTGCCGCCACGATTCCGCTGTAGCAAGTCGCGCACCCATGCTCGTCCCCCCACACCTGGTTCAGGCCCCGCCCCGTTCGCGGCCCATTTCCCGGCCCATTTCCCGGCCAACGATAAAAAATACGAACTTAAGTTCATCCTTAATCCGAATCATCCCACCCGCCACGGAAGCGATCTTCAGGCCGTAGTCAGTTTGCCGAAGCCGGAATTCCCCATAAGCCCGCAGGCTTCCCTCGTTTAGCACCATCTGCGCCTGTATCGATTGCGCATTCTCCACTCCATGCAACGAAACCATCCCGGCAATGTCCGCGCTATAGCGATTCTCGTCCAGCGGCTTGCACACTATCTTCGAACTGCGGAAGCCCACTTCGGGAAAACTCTTCGCATGCAATATCTCTTCGAACATCACCCGATCAATCGACTGCCGATCACGCTCCGCCATTTCGTCCATGAGCGCCAGCGATTCGGTCTTTGCGGTCAGTTGCAATGCGCCGCTCATTTTCGCAAGATCCAATTCCGCTTCGCCCACGAAATCGCGAATCCAAAACCTCGGCCGGTGCTCCGCTATGCCCGCCAGACCCTCCGCAAACGCTTGTACGGTTAGCTGACTGGACTTGGCATCCAATACATAACGCGTGCTCCCCATGAACGGTTCGGCCCTTTCGAGTTGGATTCAAACGCGGCCAAAACTTCCGCGTGCCGGCAGGCCGCTTGAAAACCACTCTTGCCGCGTCGGCCAGGTTCACATGTTACGCAGTTTCAGATAGCGATCAAAATCCGGCAAAGCCGCCGTCACCAGATTGCCCACTCCAATTTGTCCAAGATACTTTCGAACCTGCGGGTTGGAGAGAATCAATCCTGCCCCAAACAAAATAAGGGCTGCTCCGCTAAGCATGTACAACGTGTCCTTGTCGCTTCCGTTGTGATTCGTAGAAAATTCCATCGCCACGGCAGTCTCCTCTCACTTTAAATCGTTAATTGTGCAACTAGCGTCATCGCCACTCAGTATTTTGCTCACGATCGACTCCACCAATTTCACCGCTTCATTGATTACCGCTTCCACCGGCGCGCTCAGTCCCATCTGGCCTTCCTCGGGTCCAAGTGTGCCGGGCTCACATCCAACCAGCAAAACCCGCTTCAACGGTCCCATCGACGACGCCAGGCGCAGCACATTCAGCGGGTTCATACTGTGCGCCTCCACGGCAGCCTGCTGCTCTTCAGGACTACCTGGACCAGCGCCACCCAATTCGTTCTGATTGGGTTCAATCACAAACAACGTGCCGGCTCGCTCTCCGCGCGGACAAGCGTCCACCAGAATGGTGGTGTCGTATCCATCGAGTAAAGCGTAGGCCAGGTCGTAACCCCTGATGCCGAAGTCCGTCACTCGAACATTTGCCGGCCATTCGTGGGTCGCCAAGCGCCGCGCCACTTCCACTCCGAAGCCGTCATCGCCAAGAAAAATGTTGCCAATCCCCGCGATCAGAATGCGCGGCGAACTCGCCGATTGACACACCAACGATTGACTCACCGCGCTATCTAACTCTCCGCCGAGCGGTTCGACTTCGTCCGCGTCGTAGAAGAAGCGGTGGCCCGGCTGCCGCATCAGGCCGATATCGCGCCCCGGATCGTCATCGATGACAACGCAAACATGAACCTTCCCTTCGTAGTCCTGCTCAATCGCTTCAATCACGGCGGTCTTGCCAGTGAGGGCAATATCCATAATGTCGCCGCCCGCCTTCGGACGCAGCCGCACGCGGCTTCCCGGCTTCAACTCAATCCCGTCGATGCGGAGGTCGTCAACCGATTTTTTCGCTTCCAGGAGCTGCCATTCCCACTCGTTCATGGCATCTCCTCCTTGAACGGACGCAGTTCCCTTAAAGTCCCGTGGAGCTTCATCAGGTGCTCCATCGGCAGCGTCTCCGTCCGTTCGAGAATCCTGCGGGCGCGGTCATCCGTATTCCGCATCTCGCTTTTCTCGTCGTCCGTCATAGTCATGATGCGGAGCGCAAGGATCTCATCGATTTCCGTTCCGTCGAACAGGTCGCCCGGACTCTCCGGCGCAATCTGCGGGTAATCGTAGAGAATAATCGGCGACGCCAGCATCGTGTCGCGTTCCACTTCCGCTCCGACCAGAACCGGCCAGACCCCGACGTTCTGGCAGCTTGCGGCGAACTCGCGCAGACTTTCCGGAGGGTCCAGCAGCGACACGAACTGACCATTCTCCACGCCCAGCAGAATGTGCGCCGAGACCAGTGAGCGCATCAGCGCTTGGTTCCGGCTGACTTCGCCCGCGTCTTCAAGCGCCGTGAGGTTCTTCACGATGACTTGAATCCTGAATACTCCATCGGCCGCGGGTGCTGCCTTGATTTCAATTGCTCCCTCGACCGCTTCCTGCCTTCTCGCAATGACTCCTTCGGCTTGGCCCTTGGCGTCGCGCAAGAATTCCAGTTCCTCTTTTGCGGAGAAAGTGAACTTCCACTCCACTGGATTCGTTGTAAGCGCACCCAGATTGCATACCGGCACAACCACTTCCTGTTCGACCGCTTCCTGCCATGCTTGAAAGACCTTCCCGCCAACCTCAATCATGGGAACATTCTCAACCACGGGCATACCATCGGGCTGCGGCACCCGCTCGACCAGTCTTCGTAGCGAACGGTCGACCAACTTCAGGAAGCGAATCCTTATTTCGATTGCTGCGAGCGGAGCACCTTCGATCAGGCACTCCGTCTGCATACTCCAGGCATCCGAACCCGTCTGCGCTTCACTGTACGACCTCGGATAAAGCACGCCAAAGTTGAAGCGCTGGCGGTTCTTCACCGAGGAGGGACGATAGGGATACAACATGTATCCTTCGTAAAGCACGGCCCTCGCGATGGCGTCGATGGGCTTCGTATTCATCGCTTCGCCGCCTCTGCGAGCGCTGGCTGCTCGGGCGCAGCCGCCCTTTCGGGCGTCGCTTTTTCGACAGCTGGAAGAATGGCTTCCAACACTTGCTCCCAGGTAGGAATCCCGCGCGCGACCTTATATTGATAAAGGCGCTCAAACACATCTCGCCGCAAGCAAAGCCAGGCGCTGTTGGGATAGTAGATGTCCATCATCTCTTGCCACGCTCTCACCGGCAGCCGGAAACGCGCTTCTTTATCCCAGGGAATCGGGCCGACTTGCAGCGCTCCCTCGCCATCCGCGTAAAACACGGTTCCGCTGAAGAGAAAAGACAGAGGAACGTCGCCGTCGCCAAGACCGTGAAAATATTTTGTTGCGGCTACGTTGAAGTCGAAGGTGCACGGAACTGGAAGATCGACCACGGCGCTCTGTTGAAATGCGGGCGCGACCACGCTGGCATGGGTCCACAGCATGGTCTTCAACGTCTGGCCCCATCGTTCTTTCTCACCAAAAAGATCGCGGAGATGCTCTTGATCCTCGGCACCATACTGCCGCCGCGTGACCTCCAGCTGAATCTGGCAGCGCAAGGCGACCGAATGAATCACTTCACTTGCCACCGCGTTACTGATGCGGAGCTTGAACAGCAGCGTCGGCGCTACCGTGAAGCGCTGCGCCTCGGCCTTCTCGATCTGGAAACTCAGGTCAGGCATTCGCTTCCCCGCTCGCCGGTTTTTCCTGTTCCGTTTCCTCAGTGACGACCGCGGCCCGTTGTTTTAATTCCTCAAAGAAGCGCCCAATCTCCTGCCAGACCTCGGCTCCGCCGGAAAGCCCGCGCCAGTGGCTGCGAATCAGCCCCACCAGCTTGTAACACTCGTCGATTGGCAGCACGTAGTACTCGGGAGCAGCCACTCCTCGGACGTGTCCAACCCGGTTGACCAGCAGTGCTTCAACATCCGCTCCCATTTCCCTCAGCACCGGATTCGCGTCCTCAAGGTCCTTCCAGGTCTCCAGCGGCAGCAGCGATTCGGTCGCACCCGCAGGACTGGGATAAAAAGCAATCACCCGCCCATCCGGTGTGCTTCGAAAAAAGAAAGCCATGCTGATTGGCACCATCAGGCTTTCCCACTGCCCGTCGGTGAGATGAAAATCAGGCAGCGCCAGCACCCGCCGCGGAACCCGCTTGTATTTCGTTCCCATCCCGCTGAACAGGATGGCGCAAGCATTACAGGCGCAGAGCAGTTTCCGTTTTTCCAGTTCGATCAGATGCGGATGATCGGCGCCCACATCGGCGCTGCACAATTCACAACGCTCCACGTCTTTCCTGCGCCGGACAAACTGCCGGAGCGCCCCAAACGCATTCTCGAATCCCGGCTGGACTGCGTTCATCATCGGCTCACGATCATTCTCCAACACAGGACAACCCATTCCACACTACAGTCCCGAGCGACCCACTCAACAATGCGGTCCCGAAAGGACGACCCCCGAGGTGCAACCAAATCAGTCCCGGAGGGACGGTACTAAAATAGCCCAGCGCTTCAGCGCTGGGAAAGCGGCAAGACCGATTAAGTCCCGGAGGGACGACCGATCTCCCGCAGACGGCCTACGTCCCGCTGGCAACCCCGGCGATCACGCCGCCCAACTTGCCCAAGGGCACAAAGCCCCCCGACGGCTCTTCCAATCCCTCAATCACCAACTGACTCAAATCCGGCGCCGCCTCGTACATCGCATCCTCCACCATTGCCTTAAGCGTCTTCC
>JBAVAA010000570.1:0-1578 GCA_049585515.1 Terriglobales bacterium
TATCCGGCCAATCCTCCCTCCAATTCCGGAACTCAAACGCCTTTGTCGTTGAAACAGGCAGAGGCGCTGGCGCTGAAGAACAACCCGCAAATCGCCGTGGCTCGACTCACGGCGCTGGCATCCAGGCAAGTTACGAGAGAAGTACGTTCTAATCTGTGGCCAACCGCCACCGCTGACCTGACCGGCGTGGATTCGCTCGATAACAGCCGCATCACGGCGGGCGGGCTCAACAATCCCATAATTTATGAGCGAGCTGCCGCCGGAGTCGTCGTAAGTCAATTGATCACCGACTTCGGGCGGACCACGAACTTGGCCGCCAGCGCCAGCTTCGCAGACAAGGCGGAAAATCAAAATGCCGTGGCCACCAAAGAACAGATCCTTCTGGCGGTGGATCAAGCTTTTTATGGGGCATTGCAAGCCCAGGCCGTCCTGACCGTCGCGCAGCAAACGGTCAACGCCCGGCAGACGGTTGTGGATCAGATCGAGGCTCTATTCAAAAGTAAGCTGAAATCCCAGCTCGATTTTAGCTTTGCCAATGTCAACCTGGCGCAAGCCAAACTTCTGTTCCTGGATGCGCAAAACAACAAGAACGCGGCACTGGCTTCGCTTTCCATGGTGCTGGGATATTCCACGCTCCAGGATTTTCAGTTGGTGGAGGAGCCTGCGGCAATAAGCCCGCCGCCTGGGAACGTGGATGATCTCGTCGCTCAGGCATTCGCCGTGCGCCCCGAAATCCTCGCGCTGGAATTCCAGTACCAGTCTGCCCAGAAGTTCCACGCCGCGGAACGGGACCTGTTCTTCCCGGACGTTCGTGCTCTTGGAGCGGCTGGCGATGCGCCGGTACGCAACCCGGTCCTCTTCAGCCGCTACGGCGCGGTCGGCGTAAACGTTGAAATACCTATCTTCAACGGCTTTCTTTATAGTGCGAGATCTCGTGAATCGAGCCTCAGAGCGCAGGCCGCGCAAGATCGTGTGCTCGATCTCCGCAACCGGATCGCGCGCGATGTGCGTACTGGCTGGCTCAATGCCAATACAGCCTATGCTCGGCTGAGCGTTACCCAGCAACTGTTGGATCAGGCGAATCTCGCGCTCGATCTTGCCCAAACTCGTTATAGCATGGGGTTGAGTTCCATCGTTGAGCTCAGTCAAGCACAGCTCCAGCAGACGCAAGCACAAATCAGCAACGCGCAGGCGGCCTACGATTACAGCTTAGCCCTGGCAGTCCTGAGGTTTGAGACGACTGGTTTATAAAAAAGACCGACAGGACTCGAAGTAAGGGAATTGGGCACGTTTGCAGACAATGTGTCTTTTATCACCCACCGATGCGCGGCCCGACCCACGCGGTTTGCGCAATGACGCCAGAATCGACTAATGTCAGATGCGACAAGAGTATGGCAGGTGGAGCGTCCTGACCCGTTTGCTGTCGAGAAGATAACGATAATTACAGCGAAACCGGCGATAGACACTCGGGGTGAACGTGGAACCTCGTACAAGCCAACCAGCAAAGCGGCGCACGAAAAGAACCAAATCGGTCGTGCCGGTGCGCCTCCGGGTCGCCGGTAGTAAAGATAGCCATCT
>JBAVAA010000571.1:0-4956 GCA_049585515.1 Terriglobales bacterium
GCGTAGGGATGCCTATGGATTAGCATGGTAGGGTGGCAAGCGCAATCCACCCCTTGCGTCGGTACGCTGCAAATTGTTTGGGCTGTGCTTGCCGTCTACATCCTGTCACGTTTGACCTCCCGATAAAGGGGCCTAGTGAGAGAGATGGTGCCCGGAACAGGACTTGAACCTGCACGGCCTTGCGGCCACTGGCTCCTAAGGCCAGCGTGTCTGCCAATTCCACCATCCGGGCCTATGCTTGAGGTTGTATCTTAGGATTATTCAGCGCATCAAGCAAGGCTATCGCGGCCTGCTTCGCTGCAAGATCAGGATGCACGTATCTCTGACTGATCGTGATGCTGCTGTGACCAGCTAGTCTCTGGATCGTGAAGGCGTCGCACCCGCCATTGCCCAACCGCGTCAGAAATGTGTGCCTGCAACTGTGCAAAACACACTGGGGGCCTATGCTCAAGGCGTCGCGTATCTCACGGAATACTTGAGACGGCCAGTGTCGAGTCATTGGCTTGTGCCCACCCTTGCCCGTGAAGGCGTACTCGCACTTACGTTGCTGCAAGGCCCCAAGCAAAGCGAACGCGGCACGATCTGTGAGCGGAATCTCTCGCTTGGCATACTTACTCTTGCCCTGCACGATCTTGATGGAGCAGGGAACATCTCCCTTAAATGTGATGTGGTCCCACTCGAGAGCACACGCCTCAGAAATCCTCAACCCAGTGTCAACGAGGAAGGGAAGCAGGTAGGCAAACCCACTCGTGGGGTAATCCTTCTGTGCGAGTTTCACCATGTCGTTCACAACCTGATCGTCGAGAACATACTCGCGCTGATTCTCACCGGGCAACATCTTCACCTTGGGCGGTCTGGCGATCAGCTTCCACTCGGCGGCAAGGTGCAGGATGCGGCGCAGCGTGCGCAGGCTGTGATTGATTGTGACCGGGGTGACCCCATCCTTTAGCCGCGCTTGGGTGAACTTCTCGATGAGTGCCGCGTCGATCTTGTGCAGCTTGGACTGTGACAGGAAACCAAACTTGTTGAGTACCTTGAGATTCTGCTTATAGAATCCAGCCGTACGAGTGGCTGTGTGGGCCTTCCAGTGATCCAGCAATCGAGTCTCGAACTGCATCAGCGTGGGCGTCTTGCCAGTATCGAGGATGCCGAACTGACCGCGCAGAAGCTCGGAACGGATGATGCTCTCGTGCTGCACAGCCTTGTCATAGCTCCCGGTGCGGAGACTCTTCCAGTACACGCGCCGCTCGTGCATGATCTTGCTGTGGTAGTACTTGCCGCGTTTGATTAGTGACATGCGGCGAGTGTTGCAAATTATGCGCAGCGTGTCAATCGAAATCAGCTACGACCGCATAAACACTGGCGATATTCGATGTTATTACACTGACTTAGGATCTGGCGGGGCAACCCGTGGGGGTTCGAGTCCCCCCTTTCGCACCACAGATTTCCCGGGCACAGTTCACTGTAGCTTCGCGTATTCAGTTTTGGCCGTAATGAGTATCGGGATGTCGGGGTCGGCGGACTTCCAGAGGGCGAAGAAGTCCTGATAGGCGGTGCGGGCGTTCGGGGTGTCATGCTGGGCGGCTAGGGCCCGAGCCAAGCCGAGTTGAGCCAGCGGATACGTAACTGAATTTATTGCCAGGATACGGCGGGCTAGCATCTTGCGAAACTCGGCAGCGGCGGCGGCGGGCTGACCGTCGGCCAAGTAGGCTTCGCCGCGCAGAAGATGATTGTCGAAAAAGGTCCCATCTTCGTAAGGTTGGGCGGCGGCGAGGGTTTGAATGGCGGCTGCAGCCTTGCCGTGGCGAAGCTGGGATCGAGCTTCGATGCGCGGAGCAATTTCCTTCTGGATGAAGGTATCTTCCGGACGGGCGTGACGAGCTTCGGCGAGCAGCGATTCCGCCTTCTGGTCCTGATCCGCGGCGGAGGCGGCGTCAGCTGAGTTTGCGAGAAAAAAGGGATCGCGCGACAAGGCGAGGGCGGCATCAATCTGCTGGACAGCGCGGGAGGAAAATCCGAGCGCGGCGTCCGTGGTCGCTTCATCCATTAGTTGGTCTGCGGCCACTTCCGGAATCCCCATACTCTTCGCCCGTTCGGCCTCTCGCGAGCGCAGGTCCCGCTCGCGCGATATCTGGCCGAGCGCCGCGGCGTATGAAGCCTGCTGCTCAAGCACACGCAACTCACCTTCGGGAGTCGCCTTGGCCAAATCCTGCATGCGCGCGGCGGTAGCCGCGTCATCCTTTAACATGGCGGAGTTTGCGAAAGCGATATACAACATTGAACCTTTAATGTTTCTCTGCTGCGCCAGCGCCAGCAGGGCATCGGCATTGTCGAACCTACCCAAACTCCTATAGCCCTGGGCTCCCACCAGGTAGCAATTCAGCGTGTCGGGGACGAGGCGGATCGCCTCAAGGCAGTTCTCGACCGTTTTCTCGAAGCGGCCGAGTTGCAGATAAGGTACCGCGACATTGATATGGGAGACTTCGTCGTGCGGATACGTCTGCTGCATCAGTTCCCATGCCGCAATGGTCTTATCCAATTGTCCGATATTGAAATTGTAGTAGGCGGTAATGTAGAGCCGCTCATATTCGCTGGTGCGATCGCGCAGTTCGAACGCTTTCGCCACCTCTTTGTTGGATAGGGTCGGCTGGTCGGTGTTTCCGGCAACCACGCCGAGGCGCAGGTGTGCGAGAGCGAAGTTGGGGTCCAGTTCGATCGCCCGCTGATACAGCGGGACGGATTGAATGTCTTCTAACTTGCTGTGCAGTTCGTCGGCAAGGGTGAACGCCTTGAGAGCTTCGAGCGAAGATGTGGTCGCTTGATCGAGAGGTTTGTCGAATTTCTGCACGGATGCGAGCGATTCGCCCAGCTTCTCGCGCAATTTCGTCGCTGCGCTGCCGAGAGTGCCGAGCACCGCGTCTTTGCCGCCGGCTTGCTCTTGCGCTTGCGCGAGCGAATCCCCGGTTGACGCGTTTACCGCTTCGAGGGTCACAAGGTACTGGCTGCCGACCAGGGCGATCGATCCAGTCAGCATCACTTTGATACCGTTGCGCTGGCAAATCTCGCGGCCAATATCGGCGGTGACGAGCTGGTCGGGCGGGCGGCCCATATATTTCAGGGTCTTTTGCACCTGCTGTTCGGGCACGACATTGAGAAATGGCGATTGCTGCAGATCGACGGCGAGAGCTTTTTTCAGCGTGCCGTCGAAGACCGCGTCTCCAGTGGTGTTCACAAAATCGGTGACCAGGATCGAGTCCTTATCGGTGATGGCGTGGGCGCGCCGCTGATGCAGAATCAGGCCGATCACAGCAATCACGCAGATTACCGCCGCCACGGCGGAGTACAGCTGCCACTTCGGGCGTGCAGCCGGCGCGGCGGCGCCCGAACCGATGCCCGGCGCGGAAGGCGCGGCTGCCATCTGTGCGCTTCCTGATGCCGTCGCGGCTGCAACGCCGCCGCTGGCCGCGGCAACCGGGGACGATCCGCTGGACACGGGGTGAATCCCCGACCCGCTCGGCGAGTTAGCAGACGGGATGGCCGTGCCACTCTCCAGCACAGGACTGCGCCCGGACTCCATCTCCCGGCGTACGCGTTTCAGGTCGGCCCGCATGTCGGCCGCGTTCTGGTAACGCAACTCCACGTCTTTATCGAGAGCCTTGCTGATGATCTCTTCGAGCTTCGGAGGAATATCGGGGTTGATGCGGGAGGGAGCCGCTGGCGCGCGCTCGATGATGGCATGGAAGATGACAGCGGAAGTGTCTCCCCGGAACGCCACCACGCCGGTCGCCATCTCGTAGAGAACCGCGCCAAAGGAGAAAAGATCAGTGCGGCGGTCAAGCACCTTGCCTTTTGCTTGCTCCGGCGACATATATGCCACCGTACCGATAGCCGATCCCGGACTGGTAAGGTTGTCATCGCTGATCGCCGTAAGCGCGGAGGTTGCTGCTGTCTGCTCGGATCGGCCCTGCTCAGATCGGCCCGCGTAGGGCGTGATTTTCGCCAGTCCGAAATCGAGAACTTTCGCGTGGCCCCGATCGGTTACGAAGATGTTCGCCGGCTTGATGTCGCGATGAATGATCCCCTTGGCATGCGCGGCGTCTAAAGCATCGGCAATCTCGATGGCGACGGAGAGCAGAAACTCCATTTCGAGCGGACGAGCGCCGATCTGGTGCTTCAGAGTGGATCCCTCGAGATACTCCATGGCGATGAAGGCTTTGCCATCCTGCTCGCCGATGTCGTGAATCGTGCAGATGTTGGGATGGTTCAGCGCGGAGGCGGCTTGCGCCTCGCGCTCGAAACGGCTCAGCGCTTGCGGATCGCGGGCAACTTCATCGGGAAGAAATTTGAGGGCCACGAAGCGGTGCAGCCGCGTGTCCTCAGCTTTGTAGACGACACCCATTCCCCCGCCGCCGAGTTTCTCGACAATGCGGTAGTGAGAAATAGTTTGCCCAATCATTCGGGCTGAATCTTACTTTGAGTGAAATGGGCAAGTCAATGAAAGCGGGAGAAATCCGCATGGGGCTCGCTCCACTCCGCGGATTTGCCGCGTATGATAACACTGCCGTTACGCGATAAAGGGAGTTGTTGGCGATGAAGGCAGCGGATTTTCGACGGATTGCTTTAAGCTTCGAGGGCGCCGAGGAAGGCTCGCACATGGGGGCAGCCGACTTCCGGGTGGGAGGCAGGATCTTCGCCACGCTGGCGTCCGAGAACAAGGGTTTCGGTAACTTGATGATCACGCCGGAACTGCAAGCAGAATTCATACGCGAATTGCCCGATGTTTTTCTCCCGGTTGCAGGCGGATGGGGACGTTCCGGCGCGACCCACATCCGGCTGGCGAAAGCGAATGAGGATATACTGACCGGCGCTCTAAAAACGGCCTGGAAACTTCGCATCGAAAAAAATTCGAAAACGAAGAAGAATTCTGCTCGGCGCCGGGTTTAATAATGTGGACAC
>JBAVAA010000572.1:0-14678 GCA_049585515.1 Terriglobales bacterium
CAATAGATCAAGCAAGACCGCTCCCACCAACTTCGAGGAGAGTACTTCGAGCGCCCTGGCTCCGGTTTGAACACTCTGGGTCTCATATCCGCCGGAGCGCAGAGTTTCCTCCAACAGCTCCAGAGTCTTGACATCGTCATCTACAAGAAGAATCGCAGCGTCATCGTCGGTTGTTTGCGGCACATATCTGTAGACGGTTTCCAGGAGCAAGGATTTGGGAATGGGCTTGATCAGATAATCGGTCGCGCCCAAGGCAAAGCCCACTTCCTTCTGATCGACGATCGAAAGGACGATAATCGGGAGACTCGCCATGTGCGGTTGTTTGCGCAAGGCAACCAGGGTTTCAAAGCCGTTGCCGTTGGCCATCAGCACGTCCAGAATGATGGCATCGGGGCGCAACTCATTCGCTTTTTCCGCGGCTTCGGCGCCCGACTCGGCGGTGACAACCCGATATGCCGGGGACAGGTAATTAGTCAGAAGTTCGCGAGCGGAAAGTTCATCATCGACGACCAGAATCAGAGGCTTGTTCGTAGCGCCACTCGTGGCAATGGTACTCGCTGCCGAAACGCTGACCGTCTGTGGCGGCTGGGGATGCGTGTTGCTGGCCAACGGCAGAGTAATGGTGAATCGGCTGCCTTTGCCCAATTCGCTTTCCAGAGAAATTTTGCCGCCCTGTTGTTCGACAAGACACCGGGTGATGGCGAGTCCCAGCCCGGTACCCTGCGTGTTCGCATTACTTCCTTCGACTTGCCGGAACTCCTCAAAGACAAGAGCTTGATCTTCTGGTCGAATGCCGATGCCGGTGTCGGCCACAGAGATATGGACGGCATCCCCTTCGCCGCAGCAGTCGATATCGATGCGACCGTCTTTGGGAGTAAATTTGACGGCATTGCTGAGCAGGTTATAGAGAATCTGCTTGAAGCGCACGCGATCGGCATAGACGGAGAGATCGGTTGGAAACTTGTGTCGAACCGTGATCTGTTTTGCCATGGCCAACGGGCGTATGATGGAAAGAACCTCAGGCAAGGCCTCATTGACATGGAAACCCTCGCAATGAAATTCAAGCAGGCCGGCTTCGATTTTTGAGAGGTCGAGGATGTCATTGATTAACTGCAAAAGGTGAGCCGAACCTTGCTTGATGTGATTGACAAAGCGCTTTTGCTTGTCGTTGAGTTGCCCGGCCGTCTGCTCCGCCAGCAGGTCGGAAAAGCCGACGATGGCGTTGAGCGGGGTCCGCAGTTCGTGGCTCATGCTGGCGAGAAACTTGCTCTTTAATTGGGTTGCGCGTTCGACTTCGCGGTTGCGAAGCTCGAGCTCACGGTTGGCGGCTTCGAGCCGGGCGGTAAATTTTTGGCGTTCTTCTTCGGCGCGCTGACGCTCGGTGACGTCGACGGCGATCTCAAAATCGGCGGGACAACCCTCAAATATCAGGGAGTACGATGTAATCTCGACATGAATGACGCTTCCATCTTTCTTGCAATGCCGCCAAAGGCCGCGTCCGTGTCTTCCGTCCTGAAGACCGGCCAGGTTTTGGAAGGGAGCGGGAACGTCCTCGGCGGGTCGAATATCCCGAATCATCATCGCCATGAATTCTTCTTTTGAATACCCGTACTTTTCGACCGCGGCCTGGTTCACCGCCAGGAAGCGCATAGTGTCGCGCTGGTAGATCCAGACCGGCTGCGGATTCAGTTCAAACAATTTCCGGTACCGGTCTTCACTCGCGCGCAGATCATCTTCCGCCCGCTTTCGTTCCGTGATATCGCGAGCGATGGTATAGATCAGGTCCTGCTCTGGCACGCAGACGGCATTCCACATAAGCCACTTGTACGTCCCGTCTTTGCACAAATAACGGTTCTCAAACGCAATCGAGACCTCCCGGTTTTTAATCCGGTCGTCCTCGGCCGCCGTTTTCGCGCGATCGTCCGGATGGATGAATTCGAGATACGGCTTGGCCAGAAGCTCTGCCGTGCTGAAACCAAGCGTTTTCTCAAACGCCGGATTTAACTTCTTGAAGAATCCGTCAAAACCGGCCGTACAAAACATATCGACCGATAAGTCGAGAAACCGGTTGCCAGTGTCGAGCTGTGAGTACAACGATCCCATGAAGGCGCTCACCGCCAGGCCCAGCGCAAGAAACATCAGCCCAAGAAACCAGACTCGCCGTTCCACTGCCCAGATGCCTTGATGGATTGCGGCTGACGGCTGCTCCACCAGAACGCCCCAGCCGTACTGGCGCAGCGGTTCATAACCCGCAAAGAACATGGCGCCATTGCGCGCAAAAGTCCCATTCCCGCCTCCACCGGCCTGGAGTCGCTTGGTCGGTTCGTATCCGCTCAGGTCAACCGCTGGGGAGAATGAATCGATGTTCGGGCGCGCTGATAGATGTCCCCTCTGATCGACGAGCAAGATTGCCCATCCCCCCTCTAGTTTGGTGTGCAATAGCTGCTGGCTCAGGGTGTCCAGAGCAAACGGAGCCATCACAATGCCAGTCGGTTTGCCCGCCTCGTCCGTCACCGGAATCGCAATCGCCGTTACCAACTGATAAGGTGGAACCGCCGTCTGATAGACCTCCGAGACGTATGGTTTCCAGTGATCAGCCACGCCCCTGTACCAGTCGCGGAATCCGAAGTTTCGGTTGAGCAGCGCCGGATTTGGCGGATAGATTCCACGCATCGTACCGTCGAGACTGTAGACGCTGACAAACGCAAAATCAGGGCGGAGGTTGCTCGCCTGTTGCAGATGCCAATTGACTAGATTCAGATCTCCCCGGGACCACGCCGACCGGAATGTGCGCCGGTTCGCAATCGACTCAAGAAATGAGGTGCTCTGGCGAAAGTGTTCCTCAACCAGCGCAGCCGATACGCGCGCGATCTGCGTGCTCTCCGTAACCGCCTGAGCTTCCGCGCGGTGTTTCAAGATCTGCCCCACGGAATACGCGAAAATCGCGATCGGGACCACCATCAGCAGGATAATCAGCGCGTACAGGCGAGTCCGGCTCTGGGATATCCAAGTCCCCGCGCTGGCAAGGATTACCATGCGAACCTCGGACTCGATCTCAGAATCTTCATTAGCGTAGACCGCGCTGCCGGCTAGCGCCCACTCGCCGCGCTCATCGATCGCGGGTTCGCCTCACTGCTGGTGATGAGCTCCGCGAACCGGCCGAAGATATGTGGATCCCACCAGCCCCTCCCAACTTCTTCTCGCATGATTTGAATTGCATGGGTGGAGGCAAGAGCCTTCTTGTAGGAACGCTCGCTGGTCAGCGCATCGTAAACGTCGACGATCTGCATTACTCTGGCCGTTACCGGGCTTGCATCTCCCTGAAGCCCATCGGGATATCCAGAGCCGTCGTATTTTTCGTGATGGTGACGGATGATCGGCAGCACTAGCCGAAACGTCTTCAAGGGTGCGCAGATACTTTCTCCGACAACCGGATGCTCCCGCATCACCTTCCATTCCTCTTCGGTTAGAGGGCCACTCTTCAACAGGATTGCATCCGGTACCGCAACTTTACCGACGTCATGCACAATTCCCGCCCGCCGCAAAGCGGTAATCTGATCGTCGGCCAGTCCGAGATGCTCCCCCAAACAGGTCGCATAATCCGACAATCGTTCACAATGCCCGTGGGTATGTGGGTCCTTCCCCTCGATGCTGCGGGCCAGGGAAAAGAGAACGGACTCGGCCTGTTCCAATTCGTCGGTGCGAAACTTGAGTTTCAAAAGCGACTGGACGCGGGCGAGCAACTCGGTTCGATCCACCGGCCGAGTCAGAAAGTCATCTGCTCCCGCCTTGATGCCCTCGATTCGATCCTGCTTTCCCGATAGCGCAGTAATCAGGACGACGGGGATCAGATAGGTTTCCGGGTTGGTCTTTATCTTCTCACATGCCTCAAACCCGTTCAGATGAGGCATCATCACGTCTAGAATTGCCAGGTCGACTTGGGTGCGGCTGAGTTCTGCGACCGCAGCAGCACCATCCTCTACACTAATTACTCTGCATCCTAAGTTCGTGAGAAGTTCCTCTAGCAACTCTCGATTTGCCACTTGATCGTCGGCCACGAGGACAGTCCCGGTGATGGCCTGATTTGACCGAGGTAACATCGTTGCGCCCCGTTGTTTTCCGCAGGAGTGCGGTCAGTATGTCATGGTAAGAAGCCAAAAGTTAGTTACGGAGGTCATTACTCACGTTCGCAGCTGGCGCTACTAATGTAAGTTGCTGAAATGAGACTAGGAAGAAAGGTTGAACTGTTCTCGAGCGGCAGGCCCTAATGCGGCAGATACCCGGCTTCCATCGGCAGTTTGCCGTCAACTTTGACGACGCTCACGCGATCGTTGATCGAATGTTCTTCGACGAAGCCTATCGCGCCTGGCGTGGACGCAACTGCATCGATCACATCCACATCGGTGGCCACCGTGCGAATCGAATCCTTTTTCGAGGCCAGCAGCGCTTTCATGTCGGCCTCGGTCATTCTTGTCAGGTGTTCAAGCGTGGCCATTTCGCCCGCCGAGACTCCGTGCAATACCAGGAGCACGTTCTTTCCGTCCGGCCACTTCTTCAACTCCCCGTTGACAATCTTGACCAGATGAGCGGAGGTGACATTCTGGACGGAGTTAGTCTTATTGACCACGACCGCCATGTGATGCGCAAAACAGGGGCTCACCGACAATATCATCCCCAGACAGAGAAAGAGGACCCACCGCTTCATAGCCTCAAGCGTACTGCTTATTCTTCTGGGACCCTTGTCAAAAGATTGTAAAGACGGTAACGGGAGTAATCAGCAGGTCTTAGGTCTTAGGTCTTAGCGATCTCCGCACTCGGGTGTTCCTAAGAGATCTAAGACCTAGGGCCTAAGACCTAAGACCTAAGAACTGAGACCTAAGATCTGCCTACTCAAAATCCCATGATGTTGTATCCGCAATCCACATAGATCGTCTCGCCCGTGATACCCGAACTGGCGTCCGATGCGAGAAATACGCCGGTGCTGCCCACCTCGCTGACATCCACATTGCGCTGCAGCGGCGCCCGCTCAGCATGGGAGCGCAGCATATCTCCCAGGCCGGAGATGCCGCGCGCCGCCAGCGTCTTGATCGGTCCCGCCGAAATGGCGTTGACGCGGATCTTCTTACGCCCCAAATCGTGGGCCAGATACCGGACCGTGCATTCCAGCGCTGCCTTGGCCACGCCCATGACGTTATAGTGCGGCACAACTTTTTCCGCACCGTAGTAAGTCATGGTGATGACGCTGCCTCCCTCTTCCATCAGCGGAGCCGCCGCCCGGCAGACGGCGATCAGGGAATACACGCTGACATCGTGCGCCACGCGAAAGCCCTCACGCGAGGTGTTGACGAAGTCGAAGTCGGCTTTCAGTTCGTCCGCCGGAGCGAAGGCCACGCTATGCACCAGCACGTGCAGCTTTCCATAACGAGCTTTCAGTTTTTCGAAAAGCAGCGTAATTTCATTGTCGTTCGATACATCGCACATGAAGGCTTCCGCGCCTGGCAGCGAAAGAATCGGATCTTTCGCTTCCATCTCCATACGCTCGTTCTGATAAGTGATGGCAAGATTCGCCCCCGCTGCGTGCAGCCCTTGAGCGATTGCCCAAGCGATCGAGCGCTTATTCGCCACACCAAAAACGACCGCCGTCCGCCCCTTCAAGTCTTCAAACATGAATGAATCTCCCGTAAAGAAGAGAAAGGATATCAGCAATAGGAACAACAATGGGTGCCCTATCCTCACGTCGCGCTTTTTGCGACGTTAGGGTGGGAGCGAGTGCGAAATACTAGTCCGCGTTGGCAGCCACAGCCCTCCGAGCAGGAATCGGCCAGCAGGCGCTGCCAAACGCAACTGCATATACCGCCGCAATCACCCCAAATCCGGCGGCTAGACTGATCCGCGACGCAATCCAACCCACTCCGAGGCCCAGGCCCACCTGCAGAAACGTGCCAAAGAAATAAAAAGTATTCTGGACGCGTCCCATGAAATGCGGCGGTACTTGTTCCATCAGGCTCGTGTTCATGGCGACGCCGCTGACCCCGCGCGCAGATCCCATCAACCCGTAAAGCAATACGGCCAGCGCAAGCAAGGGCGCGAATGGCGAGAGTGCCATACAAAGAGTCAGCAAGAGCATCGAGAGAGCAATCGAGCCCCGCGCTCCCAGCATAGCAATCAGCGCCGGAGCATAAAGCGCGCTAAGAAAAGCTCCCACGCCCCATCCCCCGTTCAGCCATCCGTAGCCGGTTGCGCCAGCGTGAAAGACGCGATCGCTCAGGGGCGCCGTCACCACCACCCCCGTCATCATCGCGCCTAGAAATAAAGCCCAACTGGTCCCCAGAAAGACCACGCTGCGATGTTCGCGCAGAAAATCCAGCCCTTCGCGCATCTCGCGCAGAAAGCGCGCGACGGCGGTTTCGGCTGCCTCCAGATCGCGAAGAAGTTCGTGCCGAAGTTCGACCACCCCGGGCACCACGTGGCGTCCCTGGCGCACCGCGAAGTAACAGGAAAAAGAAACAACGTAAGTGCTGACATCGATCAGCAGCACACCACCGAGCCCAATGTGTTCATAAACAAATCCCACCAACGCGCCCGCGATCAGCCATCCGCCCTGGATCCCGGCCAGCAGAAATGTATTCGACTGCACGAACTCGCCTTCGGGCGTCAGTTCCTGGATCAGCGCCGTGATCGTCGGCCAGAACATCCAGAACCCCGCCGCCACCAGCGTGTTCATCAGGTAGAGTTCCCACACCTGCACGCGATGAAGAAACGCCAGCACCATGACCGCGAGAATGATGACGGCGCGCAGGGCGTCGAGCCACATGACCAGACGCCGCCGGTCTTCGCGGTCAATGATGACGCCGGTAAACGGAAGCATCAACATGGCGGGAATGGTCTGCAAGGCCGCAAACGTACCCAAAGCCATCTCGGAGTGAGTGCGCTGCAGGATCGTCCAGGCGACAGCGGCGGAGTTCATCCCGCTGCCCAGCATAGAAATCACGTTCGCCGCAAACACAAATCGCAAGGATCGAGACTGTATTCGCAGGATGGAGCGCATTGTTCGAATCTAACATGGACGACTAAGACGATTGCAGATGGGGTGGTTGGTGGGAGTGGTGATGCGGGGGTGTTTCGCGGCTAGTGGCTCGGCACCCAACAAATCAGATGTTTCTCGCCGTATTAGGCTGTCGCCAAACGGATTGGGCGTCCGCGGCACCCGCCCCTTGCACAGAACGCAAGGAGCGCGGCACCCACGGTAGGCTAGGCCGATTTCTTCGACCGCAGGCGAAACTCGATCACCTTTCCCGGTTGTGAAGCGGGCGCCGGCGTCGTTTTTCTTCGGAAATTTTCGGGTATGTAGAAATCAATGATGCGAGCCATAAAAACTCCCCTTTTCTGTGTGTGTAGAATCTGGAATCCGGGCGCTGTGGTTCGGTTTTTCGGGTTTCGTTCTGGAAGTGCTCTACCGCTCCCACTCCCACCCACATCGGCAGCGGACGCAATCGCGCAATCGGAGCTTCACCATCAGTGCCTTGCATACGGCGCATGATCTCATCCACATGGCTTCTTCTCCCCAATCCTGAGATGTTGCTGGCTATGCAAGAAGCAACTCAGTTGCCAAAGTGTGCGCCTTGACTGAGGGTCCAAAGGCGGTGATTTTCAGGCGTGGGGCGCCAACGGAAGATTGTTGTTACGAGGCCAATAAGTGTCATTGTTTGTTGTATCTAATACAGAAACCGCGCGGGTGAAGAAGATGGCCTTTTCTCAATCGGAGAGGAATGCGGGGATTAGTAAAACGGCAGTGGCGCAATCTTCCAACCACCGGTGGGTGATTTGCCCGGGGGAAAGTGCGCGGCAACCAAGGGATCTTAACTGACGCCTGACAGCTGACGGCTGACAGCTATTTCAACCCCTTCACCACATACGCCTCCGACAATATCCTTCTATAGACGTAAGCGTAGGCCGTGCCATCGCTCGACAGCCGGGGAAATCCCACCGACGAAACTCCCGTGCCGGTTTCATCTCCGAAGGTCTTCCAAGGCTCCCGTTTCCCGGTTTTTATGTTGACCCGAAATACTTTCACCGATCTGATGGCCACCGCGCCGCGACGGCTGGGGACTACGTAGACCGTCTCGCCGTTGGGCGCCCAAGCAATGATCGCGTCCGTCGTTTCAACGCCTTGAATCTGCTGCTGGCCGCCTCCATCGAGTGGCAAGATTCCGCGCTTGCCATCCGCGGAGCGCACCAGGAGGCTCTTTCCATCCGCTGAGATGAAGCCGCCGGTCACGCCCTCGGGCGTTATCGGCTTGGAGTCTCCCGTAGCGACATCGATCATGTAGCTACGCCCCGCATGTCCCGCCTCGATGCCGAAGGCCAGTAAGTGTTTTCCATCCGGAAAGAACCGCACGCCGCCATAACTTACCGCATCGTGCGTAAGCACTCTGGATTCTCCTGCGCCTGTGGGCACCAGGTTGAGCTGTCCGCCCTTCGCCGGCGCCGTGATCACCCATTTTCCGTCGGGTGAGATCGCGCCCGCGACGCCTTCGCCGATTCGCACCGGAGGCGAGCCATCCGTGTCGCGCAGAAACACGGTGTAATTCGGTCCGCCGCCATCGCCTTCTTCTTCGAAGAGAATCTTTTTGCCGTCGCGGCTGATGTCGCGCAGCTGCGACCAGCCGAACCATCCCAGTTCGTGCTCTTCCTTTCCTCCAGGTTCCATGCCGCGGATTCCCAGGCGCTCGTGACTGGTCACGGTCAATACCATGCCATTGCGCATGTCTTCCAGCCACATGCCTCCGGGCACGTTGGTGATGGTTCGTTGCTTGCCGGAAAGGGTTACCGCGCGCGGGTTCGCGCCGATGCCAGATTTCGTGCAGGTAAACCAGATTTCTTCCCCGTCCGGCGACCAGAGAATCCCCTGCAGCGACGTCCATCCCGAAGATAGTTTTCTTTCTTTGCCGTTACCGTCCGAGGCAATCACGGCCAGCGAACCCTCATCGTCGCCGGATATATTCTCGTGATCGGCGAAGGCGATCCACTTGCCATCCGGAGAAAGTTTCGGATGGCTGATCCAGTTGATTCCATCCAGCAAAACTTTACCGGCTGGATATTCCAGCCGCCAATGCCCGTTTTCGGGAGCATAACGCACCACGGCCATGCGTTCGCCATCCGCCGCCCAGTCGGCCTCCTGCACATTGTCGAGCACTTCTCGCGGCGTCCCTCCACTCAGCGAAACCAGTGCCAGCGTGCCGCTGTGGGAGTATCCGCCACGGCCCACGCTTTTGACCAAAATGGCCATTTCTCCGCTCTTCGAAATCGAAAGGATCTCCGCATCTTTGATACCAAGTTCGCGCGAGCCCGGATCATCCATGCGCGACATGTAAAGCTGATCCTCGCCACCCTCCCAGACCGCGCTGTAAACCATGCTGCCGTCCGGAGTAAAGCGTGCGTTACCAATGTGGCCGGTGCGGAACGTAATCTGCTGGTACTCGGGCTCGGCCGCATGCGCGCCGGCTTTGCCGATCCACCAGCCGAGGGCAAACGCCAGGCAGGCGGCAACCAGTCCACCTAGCGCCAGCAGAAGCCGATGCCGTGGCTCTGCTTTCGTAATCGCGCCGCTTATTCCGCTTCCCACACCAGCCGCCGCCACCCTGGCCGAGCTGCCGGAAAGCCCGGAAAGATGTTCCAGATCAAACGCAATATCGCTCGCGGAATGAAAGCGCGACTCGGGATTCTTCTCCAGACAGTGCTGCACAATGCGCTCCAGCGCCGGAGAAACGTTACGATTTGTCTCGCTCAATTCGGGAGGATCTTCCTTCAGGATGGCGCTCATCGTATCCGCGGGAGTGTCGCCATGGAAGGCGCGCTTGCCGGAGAGCATCTCGTAGAGAATCGCTCCAAAGCTGAAAATGTCTGATCGTGGATCAAGCGCGAGACCGCGCACCTGCTCGGGCGACATGTATCCCGCCGTTCCCATCACCATGCCCGCCTCGGTGGCATGAGGAGCGCCGTGGGTTGCGGTGGCCATTGAAGTATTGGCGCCGGGATCGGCCTGCGTCAGCTTCGCCAGGCCAAAGTCCAGAATCTTGACTCGCCCATCCTTCGTGACAAACAGATTGTCCGGCTTGAGGTCGCGATGAATGATTCCTTTTTCGTGCGCCGCAGCCAGCCCGTGTGCGATTTGCAGCGCATAGTCCAGGGCCTTGCGAGGAGCAATCGCTCCGCTGCGCAAACGGTCCCGCAGCGTTTCGCCCTCCAGCAGTTCAGAAACGACGTAAGGCGAACCCTCGCTCGTGCCAATGTCGAACACAGCCAGAATGTTCGGATGATTCAGAGCAGCGGTGGCCAGCGCCTCCTGCTCAAACCGGCGCATGCGGTCGGCATCAAGAGAAAGTGCCTGCGGCAGCACCTTGATCGCAACGTCGCGGCGAAGACGGGAATCGCGGGCGCGATAAACCTCTCCCATGCCGCCCGCGCCCAGAAGGGAAACAATTTCGTAGGGACCAAGCTTCGTGCCAGAAGTGAGGTTCATAAGAGGACAAGATTATAACGTGGAGATATGGGATAAACAGCCTGGGCGGCCCTTGCGTTCTTCTAGTTCTCGCTCTCCACTGGCGTCGCCTTCGGAGCCGGCAGCGCCTTCGCTGGCTTGCCCGGTTTCCCTGGCGTAGCAGGAGGAACAGGCGGAACGGGGGGTGCAGCCGCAGCAACCGTCCCTTTGCGGATCTCAATCTGTCCCTTATCGCAATTCACCACCAGCTTCGGGCCGTTCGTCCCGATCGACCCGCTGGCGCTCGATTCCCGATTGCGATTGTCCACTTTGATCTCTTCGAAGTCGCTGTCGATCTCTCCTTCGCGCGTGCGCGCTTCGACCTTGAGAGGAGTGTTCGGAGGAATGGAAACCTGCACGTCGCCCTTGCGATTATCGATCTGGATATTTCCCGGCTTGCGCAGCCCGACATCCACGGTCCCGTTGACGTCTTCCAAGCGCAGATCGCCCGACAAGCCTTCAAGCGCGATGTCCTTCGACCGCGTCGTCAGGCGCATCGGTCCCATCAGCGAATCGGCGCGCAGGTCGCCGGAGTCAAGATCGAGCCTGCCATCGAGCCGCGAAAATTCCATGTCCGTGCGCGAAGAATGGAAGCTTACCGTTTTGCTGATGCGAACCAGTCGCACGCTTTCCTGATACTCGCCATTCAGGTGCACGGCGCCGTCGACATCTTCCACCGCCACTTCGTTGGCGCGGCCTTGCATGGTAACGTCGCCTTTGATGTGCAACAGTCGAACGGCGCTGCCCTCGAGGGTTAGCGAAACATTTCCTGTGTGGTCGCTGATAGCGATCTCGCCGTGCTGATGGCTGACGTCGATGTTGCCGTTCATGCCATTGATAGTGACATCCCCGCGGCGGGAACTGATCGAGAGGTCGGTGTTGCGTGGAACATAAATATCCATGTCGGTGGTTATGCTGTGGTCACCGGCAGCGTGAGTATTGGCGTCTAGCGTGACCACCTTGCCGGCGACCGTGACCAGCGTTTTGGTCTTGGCATTGTAGTCGTCGGCGTCCTGTTTTTTTTCTGCGCGGACTTTCTTGCGCACCGAGACTCTCATGGTCTTGCCGTCGGCCACATTAATCGTGATCGTGCCGCGGTCGTCCAGCACGTGCAGGCTGCTGCCCGCCGGGATTTCCTGGCTCAGTTCATCGCTGTAGTCGAACGTCGTCCCGCCAAAGATCTCGTCCAGTCCCTGGTCGTCACCCAACTGGATATGCTCCCCAAGATTCTTCCAATCCACCCGCGACGCCTGGGTTGCAATCAACCCGGCTATGATGAGAAAGAACATCAGGAAAAAGCCGCCCACCCCGATGCCGCGCGACGGCTGTCCATAGCGCTTCGCCTGTTCGTATTCGATCAGCTTCAGCACGCCCCACAAGATCAGTAACGCCGGCCAGAAGCGCGCGAATAAAAAGGCGAGGTGATGGATGTTCATCACCCCCATTGTCCCCAGCAGGAACAGCACTCCCAGCAGGATGAGCACGACCGGTCCGGCAATCGAACGATGCGGACGTGGAGGCGGAGTCACAGGCGTGATTGGGCTAGCCATGGTTCACCTCACCGGTCGGTGGAACGGGTGGAGCGGGTGGAACAGGAGGAACCGGCGGTGGTGGCGGAAACGCGCTCCCACCCGACTTTGGGGCCGATGCCAGTGCCGGATTATGTCCCTCCACCGATGCGCTTCCCTGCAGCAATTTGACCAAGCCCGCCGCCAGCAGAATCACCGGCCATGTCTGGTGAAATCTCGCTACATGTACGCTCTGGTCCAGGAAGAACAGCAAGCCGATGGTCAGCAGCATCACCGGGCCCATCAGGCGTCGTGTGCGGCAACGCGCACATTGGCAGCCTGTGCAACACAGCCCTCCCAGGCCATAATTGCGGGCGAACATCCAGCCGCCGAGTGCGATGAGGATAAGCGGCCAGAAACGGCCCAAGCCGAATCCGGTGAGCCCCATCGTGTTCAGCAGGAAGAGCACGCCGATCAGAATCAGGACGATCGCGCCAATCGGGATGTTCCTGGTCTCGATCTTGGTGCCGCCCCCGAACGTTGCTGCCAGGCCGAAGGGATCCGGCACCGGTTGCGCCATCTGGATCGCCTTGGCCGTCCGCACCGCGTCGATGATCTGGTAGACATAAAAAAATGCCAGCCCGATGCCGCAGATCGCCGCAAGAGTGTCGCTGTTCGCGCTGTCGGCGGCGTTGCAACCCGCAACCAACAAGACAAATATCGACAGGTGCGCCAGTCCCTTTGCATATTGGCCGGTATAAACAGCGCCCACGCCGAAGGGAAAGAATCCGGCCAATATTCCGGCCACAGTTGGGTTCGGCCCGCTGCTTGCCGGCGACGGCGGCCGGAAAGCCGGCCCGGGTCCCGCCGTCGAGGCGCTGGTCGCAGAGTAGCCGCCGGAAACGAATCCCGCAGCGCCCGCAGAAGCACCGGGAGGATTTGTCCCGGGAACGCCTTCCATCTTCGCTCCCAGGCAATCCTCGCAATAGATCACGCCCCGCACGGGACGTGTACAGTTCGCGCACAGTGCCTTTCCGCAAGTGCGGCAATAGGCCACTGCCGACGCATCGGCATGATTGGCGCAGTTCATACAAACCTCCTGTTCCCAGTTGCGGTCAACGCCACCATCACCGCAGGTGAAGCATCCCGCAGCGCGGCGAGAACCGGCTGGTTGTATTCCTGGGAATAGTTACGATCCTGTCTCTGATTTGGCTGCCCACTGGTGTCATTCTTGTGATTTTGTTTCGGTTCCGCAGCCGGCCCGGGCTCGGCGGGAATGTTGGCCCGCTTCAGCTCGCGCAGCTTCGATTCAATCTCGTACACGAACCGGATGTTATCGTAATACTTCACCACTCTGATTTGCGCTTCATTGTAAGCGTGCCGCAACGCCGACGGCCGCAGATTGACCTTCGCCACGTCCGCCGGCTTCACCCCCGCCGCGTTCAGCGCCAGCGAGAACGAGAAGAAGATCATCCCAAACGACATCACAAACCGCGGCTGCCGCACAAAAGCTGCCAGCGGTCTGAAGAACGATGCCGAGAACGAATCCCACCGCTCGCGCAGTCTCTCACCGAACGGAGTCGCTCTGCCAGCCGCTGTCGCCGCCTCTGAGCGCGTGCTGAAGACTCCGCTCGTCGCTGCCAGAATGTTGTGCACCATGTGCACCGGAGGCTCGACCGGCTCCAATGCCAAGGTCCGCAGCCAGCGCTGCCCAGCCTCCACGTCGGCGAACATCGGACCGCAAGTGGCACAGACCCGGCGATGAGCCTCGAACCCCTCCCATCGAGCCGGACTCAACCCGCCCGCGTCATTGCCGGCGGCGTCATTGTCGAGAACATCATTCAGCAGCGCTTCGAACTCCGCGCATTCCATCTGGGGTCCCCGGCCCGTCCGGCTTTGGCCCGAAGGAGGAGGCGTCCCGTGTTTGCTTTCGTCTGGCATCAAATCACCTGCCTATATGTACGTTGTAGGAGGCGCGCAAGTTCCGCCCGTCCCCGGTTAATTCTTGACTTGACGGTCCCCTCCGGGACCCTCAAAGCCGTAGCAATTTCCCGATAGTCCATGTCCTGCAAATCCCTCAAAATCACCGCCTCCCGCAGCTCCGGAGACAGCTTTTGCAGCGCCAAATGCACCATTTCCCGAGTTTCCCGCGACTGCGCCGCAGCATCCGGAGCCAGCCCCCGGTCGGCGATCTGCTCGCTGAGCGGCTGCGCATCCTCATGCTCGGAGGGCGCCGAATCGAGCGAATCCGTGATTCGGTCTCCCTTGGTTTTACGGAAATGATCGACCAGCAGGTTCCGAGTGATCGTAGTTACCCAGGTCATGAACGCGCCCTTGCCGGAGTCGAAGGTGTTCAAGGTCCGGTACATCTTGATAAAGACTTCCTGGGTAAGGTCCTGAGCGCTGTCGGCATCGCCCGCAAACCGGTAGCAGACGTTATAAATCCGCCGGTGATAGCGCTGAACGATCTCCTCCCAAGCCGCGGCATCGCCCGAAACGCAGCGACGGACCAGCAACGCGACAACCTGGGTATCATCCAAGACCAGACTCCCGAAAACTGCGCTTAATCTACTCTGTCATCCGAAAATTGCTTCGTCATCCTGAATCGCGTTGTCATCCTGAGCGGAGCA
>JBAVAA010000573.1:0-3030 GCA_049585515.1 Terriglobales bacterium
GCGCAAATTTGTTGCAGTTCCTGAGAAGCTTTGGAACGGGTTCCGCGGACTGGCTCTGATCGTCCTTCTGGCGGGCACGATCTGGGCGCAGGCAACAAACGCGCCGTCGCAAGATCAGCCTCCCGCGGGCGAGGGCGCCCGTGCCACACAAGCCTCACCGCCTGCACCCGAAACTACCGTCTCCCCCAAAGAGGCTAAAGAACTGTTTCGCTCGGTGGATGAGATCCTGCAGTTCGCCAGCCAGGACACGGACTTGCCCATCAAGCATAAGGTGAAGCGCCGGCTGGCCAGCCGTGATGAGGTGCAGTCGTATCTCGAAAAGAACATGAAGCAAGACAAGGACGCGAAGCGGCTGGAGCGTTCGTCGGCGGTGCTGAAAAAATTTGGACTGCTGCCGCGGGATTTCAACCTGTCCAATTTTTTGGTGGCGATGCTGCGCGAACAGGTGGCGGGATACTACGACGAAAAAACGAAGACTGTGAATTTGCTGAATTGGCTGGACATTGAGCAGCAGAAGCCAGTGCTGGCGCACGAACTCACACATGCTCTCCAGGACCAGTCGTTCGGCATCGAGAAGTGGATGAAAGGATCGGCGGAAGTTACTGACAATAAAAAGGATGAGCCACGTCAAGCCGATATCGAGAACGATGAGGAGTCGTCCGCACGGCAGGCCGTCGTTGAGGGGCAGGCGATGGTGGTGCTGCTTGACTATTCGCTCGCGCCGACGGGAAAGACGCTGCTGAACTCGCCGCAGATCGTCGATGCTCTTGAGCAGGGCATGCTGCAGGGGACGGCGGATTCTCCTAAGTTTCGCGACGCCCCGATGTTTCTGAAAGAGGAATTGACCTTTCCGTATCGCTACGGACTGGACTTTACGGTCGCGCTGCTACGGGCGGGCGGAAAAGAAATGGCGTATGCAGGCGCGTTCAAAGATCCGCCGAAGACGACCCGCGAAATCATGGAGCCGCAGACATATATTACGCACGAGACGCTTCCGCCGATGAAGATGATCGACATGGAGAAAGATTTCAAAGACTATGAACCCTTCGATATCGGCGCGATGGGCGAGTTCGATGTCGATGTGCTGGTGGAGCAGTATGCAGGCCGGGAAGAGGCTACGGCGATTTATCCGGAGTGGCGCGGCGGTTACTACTTTGCCGGCAAACCGAAAGTCGGCAAATCGGCAGACAAGTCAGCGCCGATTGCGGTGCTGTACATTTCGCGGTGGGCGAGTCCGGCGAAGGCGGCGGAGTTCGCGGCGGTTTACGCGAAATCGCTGGCACAGCGCTATCAGAAGCGGCAAGGGCTGGGAGCAGACGGCAAAGTTGCGGAAGACGCTCCTCCGGCGGATTCGTGGCGAACCCTGCGCGGTCGGCATGCGTGGCTGACCGAAGAGGGAGCTGTGGTGATCGAGGTCCGCGGCGACGAGATACTCATCAGCGAGAGTCTGGATGACGCGACTACGAAGAAAGTGGAAGCGGATTTCTGGCCGGAAGAAAAGGCCGCCCCCGCCAAACCTTGAGTTTTCATCTTGTATAATCGGCACTTCTTTGGTCATTCCCATCCTCATCAGGAGCGCAATTGCAACGGGCAGAGATTGGCATCATCGGAGGCAGCGGTTTGTACTACATGCCTGGATTCAGCGATCCGGATGAGGTCGAGCTGCAGACTCCGTTTGGAGATCCGTCGGATGCCTATGTTTTGGGAACGCTGGAAGGGCGCAAGGTCGCATTCCTCGCGCGCCATGCGCGCGGGCACAAACTTCTGCCGAGCGAGCTGAATTTCCGGGCCAATATTCACGGATTTAAGCAGTTGGGAGTGGAGCGCATTGTCTCGGTTTCCGCCGTCGGGTCGCTGAAAGAAGAGCATAAGCCGCTCGACTTTGTGATCCCAACCCAGTTTTTTGACCGCACGCGGCACCGCGTGGATACGTTTTTCGGAAACGGCATCGTCGCGCACGTTGGATTTGGCGATCCTGTCTGCAACGAAATGGCGAAGGTGGTCCAGGACGCGTGCGCAGCGGCGGAGGTATCCGCGAAGTTGGGCGGTACTTACATCTGTATGGAGGGCCCGCAGTTTTCAACCAAGGCGGAGTCGAATGTGTACCGCAGTTGGGGAGCGGATGTGATTGGCATGACCAACTTGCAGGAGGCGAAACTCGCGCGCGAAGCCGAGATTTGCTATGTCACCATCGCCATGGTGACCGATTACGACTGCTGGCATCCGCACCATGATTCGGTGACGGTGGAGCAGATTATTTCCGTGCTGGTGAAGAATGCCGAGAACGCCGCAAAGGTTGTGAAGGCGACGGTAGGGGCGATGCCGAAGGCGCGCTCCTGCAAGTGCGGGTCGGCGCTGGCTCATGCCATTCTGAGCGACCCAGCGAAGATTCCGGCGGCGACTAAAGAGAAACTGCAGTTGATATTGGGAAAGTACTTGAAGTAGTGGAGCGACGGCATTTCGCCTGTCCGACCGGGTGGGCACGCCCGGTTCTCCATTGACTTAGGGGAGACTGATGAGCGTTCTTGTAGTTGGTTCGGTGGCCTTCGACACCATCGTCACGCCCTCTGGCCGAGTGAACGACATACTTGGAGGGGCCGCGACCTATTTTGCACTGGCGGCGAGTTACTTTACCGAGGTGCGTGTGGTGGCGGTGGTGGGCGAAGACTTTGCTGTCGAACATGAAGCCATCCTGAAAAAACACGGGGTTGATACGCGCGGCATCGAGCGCACCGCGGGCAAGACTTTTCGTTGGGGCGGACAGTATCTCGACAATCTCAACGAGGCCAAGACCGACTTTACGGAACTCAACGTGTTCGAAAAATTTCAGCCGCGCATTCCCAAAGAGTACGCGGACACCGACTTCCTTTTCCTGGCGAACATCCACCCGACGTTGCAAGCGGCAGTCCGATTGGAGATGAACGGCGTGCGCCTGACGGGCGGCGATACCATGAATTTCTGGATCCAGCGCACACCGGGAGAATTGGCGGAAACGTTGAAGCTGGTGAACGTTCTTTTGATCAATGACAC
>JBAVAA010000574.1:0-4187 GCA_049585515.1 Terriglobales bacterium
GCTCGCGATCGCTGCGGTGGGCAATTGCGAGCGGGATTTTCGATGGACTACGATCAACCGCCGGGATCGTTTGAGCGAGGCTCGACGCAAGGAGAGAAGTGGAGCGGCGATGGACGGCCGGATCGTCTTTCCAGCTTTGGCTTCGACCAGCCACAGGTTTGAGTTGCGTCGTGGCACCAGGAAGTCTACCTCCAAGCCCTGCTGATCGCGGAAGTAGTAAAGTTCCTTCTGCAGTCCTCGATTGGCCTGGCTTTTGAGTATCTCTGCCGCGACGAATCCTTCGAAGAGGGCTCCCAGAAAGGGGGACCGCTCAAGCTCAGCCGAGGTGGTCACACCCAGCAGATAACAGGCGAGCCCGGAGTCCCCCCAGTAAAGTTTCGGCGACTTGATGAGCCTCTTTCCGAAGTTTTCGAAGTATGGCGGCACGAGAATGATTTGACCGGTCGCCTCCAGGATGGAGAGCCAATCGCCGATGGTTGGAACCGAGACCCCGAGGGGTGCCGCAAGGTCGGTCTTGTTGAGAACTTGACCATGGCGACTGGCTAGTAGGGAAAGAAACCGCCGGAAGGTCACGAGATCACGCACATTTGTAATCGCTCGCACATCCCGCTCCAGATACGTTTGCAGGTAGGAGGCAAACCAAAGGCTGCGAGCCTGAGGACGCGCGAGCACCTCGGGAAAGCCTCCGTGCAGCAGATCCACTTTGGCGGTTTCTGCGAGGCTAAACGGCAGAAGCTGAAGAATGGCGGCACGCCCGGCCATTGATTCTGTGATGCCGCGCATGAGCGGAGCTTCCTGGGACCCGGTGAAAAGCCACTGACCCATGCGGCGCGGTTTGGTGTCGATCAGCGTACGGACGTAGGCAAGCAACTCCGGAGCATTTTGAATCTCGTCGAATACAACGGGAGGCTGCAGTTCCTCAAGAAAGGCGCGCGGATCACTACGCACCCGCGCTTGCACATCGGGGTCTTCGAGCAGCACGTAGCGCGCCCTCGGAAATAACTTACGCAACAGGGTTGTTTTTCCCGCACGACGCGGTCCCGTCACGACAACTGCCGGGAAGTGCCTCGACGCAGCCAGAAGCACGGTTGCCAATTGTCTCAGAATATAGCGCATATGAGTAATCTAAACTAATACTATAGATTACTCAACCACAGGCAGACCAGACACCGCGTCCAACCAACGCTCACATCTGATTGGACGGATGGTGAAGATGGAGCCGAGATCATGAGCGACGAAACCGGGGAGGCGTAGCAGTTGGTGGGCGCGTGCAAGCGGCGCAATTTGCCGCTCTGGTGCCTTGAAGCCATCATGCGCAGGCAAGCCATCAACGCTGTTCGAAGCGATCATGGAAGCATCTAAACGTGATGGAATTCCTGGCTGGCCCGGACTCTGCTTTCCGATCCGGCCGGACAAAAAATGAGCTTGACATGTAGCGAACAAAACGCGAATATGATCGGCGATGGCAATGCCTGAGCAGACGCACAAAATCGGTGACAGGACCCGATGGACTCTGGCACGAAGCTTTCGGGAGGTCTCACGGAGGAAGTCTCAGGCCCCGATTTGTGCACCCCTGGGTGCACAAACATCGGATTGCCTTTGTGGTCTGAGCGCGGGCCGAGCCCCAAGTTTGTGCAACCCGGTTGCACAGCGACGACCAACCGACGAACCTGAATCCAACTCAGTGAATGGTGCTGCACGAAGGGGGTCAAGGCGCCCACAGAAAGACGCAGGTTTATGCAGCGCCTGGTCGCCAAATGGCGACCTCACGGGGTAGTCGCAAATGAATAATGACCGTTACCAGGTATCTCAGCGAGTTTGTGCTACACAGAAATGGCGATGCATCTGTTTCCGCGGAGGTAAGTCGTGAAGCGTGGCACCGATTCCAGTTCCTCACAAAGAAGGAAACATGCACGCCGGCGGGAGGAGAGTTCCGTGCGCTCCAGCAAACTGTGCGACGTGATGGTCATTGCCGAGAAGGAAGGGCTACTGCGCGGCGAACGCATCCAGGTGGCCCGGGACGAATGCCGGAAGCTCTCGTGGCCCGGGCAAAAAAACGCACTGGAATTGATTGTGACACCGACCTGATCGAGGTGGCGCTCGCCAACATTGCGGTTGCCGACGACTACGCCGACTGGTTGCTTTCCCGGCGTGGCGCGGTTGGTGGCGAGGTTGATCTTGAGTTCTGAATTTCGAGGTACTCTCAGACGGCTCAAAACCCGACAAACATCGAGCACAACTTAGACCGCGGGACGAATCGGAGCTTGAGTTCATTGGAACGACCAGCGGCCGGACCTTGTCCCCCAGCTTTGGTTTCCGATATATACGTACAATAACATAAGTACATGTTGTTGTTAAAGTCCATATCAAAGATGGTCGGCTGCCCTGGGACGAGATCGGGTGGGTACGACGGGCAGGCGAGACTGCGAAACGAAGCCGATAAGTGCTTTATTGTCAGCACGGACTAAGACATCTTTGGCAGGAATTTTTTTCCCCAGCTACCCGCAGGTCTATGGTAGAGTTAGTCTGCGAAGTAAGTGGTGTTTCTCTTTCCACCTGTCTGCATCGTGGTTCTCCCTTCTGTCTGCATCGTGGTTCCCCCTTCTGTCTGCATCGTGGTTCCCCCTTCTGTCTGCATCATGGTTCCCCGATTCATCGGGATTCTCGTCAACTCGAGGATCACATGCTCCGGCGCAAAACTACTCCCGAATCGTTAGCCGCTAATCGCGCAAATGCCAAACTCAGTACGGGGCCGCGCTCTGCGCAAGGCCAGCGGCACAGTTCGCTCAATTCCCTCAAGCATGGACTTCTGGCGGCCAAACCCATTTTTCACTCCGACGAGGAGAGAACACGGTTCAGCGAAATCAGAACAAGGCTTTTCGATGATCTTGCCCCGGTCGGAATCCTCGAGGTGGTGCTGACCGAGGATATCGCCAACCTGTCCTGGAAGCTGCTTCTCAACACCGACTGGGAGTTCCGAGAGTCGGACCGGTTAATGGTGTCCGGTGAGGTGCTGGATCAACTGTTTGCAAGAACAAACTTTTCCGTCGACTTGCGGGCGGAGCTCGCCAACCACTGGTCGGTACTTGAGCTTGGGGTCAGCGCTACGGACAACAATACTGAGGCCGCGCGAAAAGCGGATGAAGGCGCCCAGGTCTTTGGGGGAGGCACAAAGGCGAGAAGTTCGGAAGCCCACTCACAGGGTGAATCCAAGCAAAAATCTGGCACCTGTACGACGGATGTACGATTTGCACGATCACTGGATCTGGCGAAGCGATATCAGGCGAAAATCAGAATTGATTTGCATGGGTCGATCCGAGAGTTGAAAAATCTTCAAGCGGCGCGAAAGGCAAACAAATGCCGACCTCCGACACGACAGACATGAGCGAATGTGAGCAAACCCGAGGCTGGGGAGCCGCCGGAAGCCGGGCAAGGTAGCAGTTGCGGAAGTCCGTCTGCAATGTTCTGCCAAACTCAGCGCGCGCTTTTGACTGGATCATTCTTCTGACGCATCATCGGCTAGATCTCCTTTGAAAAAGGCCTGCACGTCGTCCCGGCTATCCTTCCGTCGCTGGTGGCGAAGTTGCCTCGACGTGTAGGTTGCCGGCTACTTCACACTAAAGGAGATTCAAGATGAAGACGAAAGCAACCGACAAAGCCGACGGAAAACAGACAAACCAACTGCGCGCACTGAAAGATGGGATGGAAATTGTTATCACTGCCGCGGGAGAACGACCGGAGAACTATGAAAGATTCGAGGCATGGGCCTGGGATTACTGGCAACCCGATGACGTTACCGAAGAAACTTGGACCGACGACTTTGTTGCAAACTGGTGGCAGCGGGAAAGAGCACGTAGGTGCCGATCCGCAGCGATATGGAACAGTCTCCAAAATCTTGGGATAAATCGGGTTTACATGTCTTCTGATGAAGTTGAGGCCCTGAAAATCCGATTCCAGCTTTCTTTCGAACGCTACCGAACGAGGACATCGAGCACAACTTCTGGAGATCTCGACAAAATCGTCACCGAATTGGGAAGTGTGAGAAGTCAGCTGGCGTCGACATCTGAGGGCTGCCTGTTCTTGATCGAGAAATTGAAGTCGATCAAGGAAGAAGTGGAGCGGACGGGGCAAATGTCGCCTGCATCGGAATCTGCCTTGTGCGCATACGGTGGCCTTACGAATGACAT
>JBAVAA010000575.1:0-3047 GCA_049585515.1 Terriglobales bacterium
CTCGCCCAGCTTCGGATTCTTCAATCCGCAGGGTCAATGGGAGGTGGAAAACCACGGCGTCCAACCGGACTACGAAGTGGACATGGATCCGAAACCGGTCAGCGAGGGGCACGATCCGCAGCTCGAGAAAGCTGTGAGTCTGGCGCTCGACGAACTGAAGAAGCATCCAGTTCCAGAACCGAAGAAGCCGCCGTATCCCAACTATAACCGGCACGCGGCGCAATAATTCGCGCAGCATCTTAGGGCTGTGTTTATTTCCGAGAGTCCTGCTGCGGTATGGAGGAGCGGTTCGGCGGTACTGCTCCGATAATCAATATACTGACTCGTCGAGGATGCGGAAATGAAGGCTTCATCAGTGAAGGCCAGATCGAACGCCACATCGGGCGCCAAAACAAAGATCGCAGTATTTGATACCACCCTGCGAGATGGCGAGCAGGCGGCAGGAACCCGCCTGGGGAGTCGCGACAAGATAAGGCTGGCGCGCCAACTCGCCCGGCTGAAAGTGGACATCATCGAGGCCGGCTTCCCGGCATCGTCTCCAGAAGACTTTGATGCCGTCCGGACGATCGCCCAGGAGATCGAGGGCCCAACGATCTGCGCGCTCTCTCGCGCCATTCCCGCGGACATCGAAGCCTGCGGCAAGGCCCTCGCCAAGGCCAGGCGCCCGCGCATTCACACCGGCATCGGTGTTTCCGACATCCACATCCTGGGCAAGTTCCGCGACGAGCGCTATGGCAAGACACTTGAAAGCAAGCGCGCACAAATGTTGTCGATGGCTGTGGCTGCCGTAAAGAGCGCGCGCAACTACGTTGATGACGTTCAGTTCTACACCGAAGATGCCGGCCGCGCCACCCCGCTTTATCTCTACGAGATGTTGGAGGCCGTCATCGATGCGGGCGCAACCGTCGTCAATATTCCCGACACTACGGGCTATACCGTTCCTGAGCAGTACGGCGCGCTGATCCGCGGCATTCGCGACAACGTTCCGAATATTGCGCGCGCAACCATCAGCGTCCATTGCCATGACGACCTCGGTCTAGCCGTGGCGAACTCTCTCGCTGGCATCCTCAACGGAGCGCGCCAGGTGGAAGGGACGATCAACGGGATCGGCGAAAGGGCGGGCAATGCCGCGCTCGAAGAAATCGTCATGGGCATTCGCACTCGCGCCGATTACTACGGACTTACTACCGGAATCGAACCCATCGAGTTCTTCAATACCAGCCGCATGGTCGCCGACCTGCTCGGGATGCCGGTCCCAGCCAATAAAGCGATCATCGGTTCCAATGCCTTCGCACATAGTTCCGGCATCCACGTTGACGGATTCCTGAAAGACCGGCAAACCTACGAAATCATGCGTCCCGCGGACGTCGGCCTTACCGAAAGCCGGGTTGTCCTGACCGCGCGCACGGGCCGAGCCGGGCTGCGCTCACGGCTGGAGAAACTCGGGTACGAACTCTCCAAGCCGGAACTCGACACTCTCTACCAACGCTTTCTCGTCGTGGCGGACAAAAAACAGGAAGTGCTAGACGAAGACCTGGTCGCCTTGGTCCACGATGCGCTGCCTCCAGTCGAGCAAAACCTGAAACTGGAGTACCTGCATTGCTACAGCGGCACAACGGCGATTCCGACCGCGACCGTGCGTCTGCTGGTGAAGGGTAAGACGAAAGAAGGGGCGTCGATCGGCGATGGGCCGGTGGATGCCGTATACAAGGCGATTGCGCAACTCACCGCCACTCATGCGAAGTTGTTACGCTATGACATTCGGGCCATAACGGAGGGCACCGAAGCCATGGGAGAGGTCACAGTGCAGTTGGAGATCGGCAAGCGCCGCGTAATGGGTCGCGGCGCTTCCACCGACATAATCGAGGCCAGCGCAAAAGCCTACGTGGATGGCCTTAACCGGCTCGCTTGACCCCCGACTGTGGCGCCGGCATCCTTCCCGCGCTACAACTCACGCGACCGCAAAATGACGAGGATATTCCGGCGACCGCAGGATGCAAATCGCCTCCTTCAAGGAGGAAATTTCAAACACGGAGTTCAGATGCGTCGCCTCCAGCATCTCGCGGAAGAAAGTCGGCGGGTTCACCAGCTTCACCTTCGCCGACCGTTGCGTTGCCCAACGACGCACTCGCAGCAGGGTCCCTAAGCCGCCCGCATCCAGATGGTCGACCTTGGAAACATCCAGCACCAGCACGCGGACCCGTTCAATTTGCTCAATCCGGCGCCGGAAGTTCTCGAGCGCAGCCCCACGCACCATGCGTCCCGAGCAGTTCACCACCGCCACGTCCTGCAAGCATTCGAGTTGAAATTTGAGTTCCATATTCCTGTTCATACGAGCCTGCCTGTTTAAAAGTTCCCTGATCCCTCGTTGCTTATTGGACGCGGGAACGATCGAAAAGTAAGCGAAAAGCCTTAAGGGGACATCGATTCTTTGAATTAGATGAATCTGTTTGGCAGTGAGATAATCAATAATCTCATCGCGTTTACTGCAAGTTGCAACAATTCACAATCCCTTAACATTGGACAGGAGAAAAAAATGTCGATTACACCGACGACCGCTGATGCTGAACTGATCATGAAACTCTACGACCTGCGGCGCGAAGCTGAAATCAGAAAAGCGCGCAACTGGTGGCTTGGCTTTTGGCCGGACTCCGCAGACGACGTCCTGAAAATCGCAACTGCGCTAGGCACCCAGGAGAATGCTTGGATGCGCCAGGTTGGCGGATACTAGGAAATGGCCGCTTCCTTGGTATTGCATGGCACGCTGAATCGCGAACTATTTCTGGAGCCCAGTTTCTCCGGCGAGATGTTTGTCATTTTCGGAAAGGCTGAGCCCTTTCTGAAAGAGTTGCGCGAAAAAATGCAAAGCCCCACCATCTTCGCCAACGTGGAAAAGCTCATCGCGACCTCCGAGGGAGCGCCCGAGCGTTTGAAGCAAACCCAGCAACGTCTTGCGATGATGCGAAAGGCGGCACAAGCGAAGGCGGCGTAACGTTTTGGCGAACCCCTAGCGCCCAAAAGACGGAAGGCGTCCAGGAGTCATGGGG
>JBAVAA010000576.1:0-5259 GCA_049585515.1 Terriglobales bacterium
CTTTGTTTTCCGCGTACGCCTGCTGCGCACGCACGGCTGCCACGCTTGCCCGGTCGAGCAATGTGTTGGAATAACTCCGCATCCATATCGATGGCATCAGGTACTCGAACATGGTTCCGGTCCACGAGAGCAATACGGGGCGCCCGTGATCGCCGGCGAATGGGCGGTCGAGGCGAAACCAGCAATCCTGAGGGATGTCTTCCTTCGCAATCGCAATGAAGACTGCTGTGCGCGGCTCAGTAGCCAACAAGTCGTAACAGTAGGGTTCCAGCTCTTCAGTCTGGGCGTTGTAACCCACCGACAGCAGGAGACGCTGCTTATCCAGCAAGAAGGAAAAGTCCATGGCGCTCGCCAAATCTCGCGCCTGTTCGCTGGTTTGCTGTAGCGTCTCGATCAGTCGAAGCGCATTTTGCCGGGCCTCCGGGAGCATGAACTTCAGGCGCTCGATGAGCGATGAATTTCCATTTCGAGCGGATCGAAGAGTGAGATCGAGACGGGCCTCCAGCTCTGAAATCAAATCGGGCAATTGTTGCAGAGTCGCATCGTCTATCGGTCGGGCGCCATCTGTCAGTTCCTCTCGCAGCGGCGCAAACTCGGGAAGTTTCCATGGCAGATAGGACCTCACCAACTCATGAATTTTCTGGATTCGCAAATGCGCTTGCCCGCGAAACCATGCAACATCAGCAGAATCGGACTCGGAACGAGGCTTTTTTTCGTCCAGAACTTCCTCGGGAAAGTTCAAGAGAGATGTCAGCCAATCCTCGCTTCGGAACTCCTCTTCGTAACGGGCCAGCACTCGCTTGCGGAGCGCCCGCAAGTTCACGAGCACGCGAAGATGATCCAACATGCCGTCGGGCAGTGCTCGTGAAAGAAGCGGCTGACGCATGCGGTCGAGACATCCCTGACGCAATGTCCAGAGCGAGGCTACAAGATTGCCGCTATCGACCGAAGAAATGAAAAACGGCGGCTTTGGTTCCAGAGTACGGGTTGCATACCAGTTCATCAGGTGCCCGCGATGCCTGGGGAGGCAAACCAGGGTACAGAGAGTCTTCTGCGTGAGTCCCACCATTTCTGGCACAGTAATGTATCCGAGCTCATTAGCCACTTGCCTTGCGTTCAGAAGAAGCCCCATGTTAGTCGGGGATATGCTGGCCGCGACCTTCGGAGGGTTACCCTGAATGTTATCCGGGACTAGCCAGTTGTGTTCTTCGGTGGAGAACTCCGCGAAGTAACGCCAGATATGGAGGGCGGACCTGCGCAGGAGCCTGACGTCGCGGGGTCCAATCTCAGGCTCGGGTTCGAGCGGAGAGGCATTGAGCCAGAGGGTAATCCGTTTGCTGAAGGCCCATAGCCCAAGAATCGGAATTGCGGCGGGCAAGGATTGTGGGCGCGTCAGCCAGATCACCAAACCGAGGCCGACGGCGAGAAACGGCATCCAGTCGATATAACGATCCACTGAGTTGCGACGCTCGCCGAGCTCGGCTTGTGCAGCCGTTTCCCATTCGAGCAAGCGTTCGCGCGTCACTAGATGCCTGACCAGAGCGCGCACGACGGCGTCAAGTGACAGCAACGTCTGGTGGGCCAGGAGCGTCAACGTGAGCAAAACGGTAAAGTTGGTTGCGAAGAGGTTGCTGAGAGCTTCACGGGCAGCTCGCGAATTGCGCGCGATGATCGCGCGAGTCACACCGAAGGCGAATTCAACCCACGCTGGAAAAAACAGCAGGCAAATTGTGGCCAGAGTCCAGAGAATGGGGCCGTCCATCACGAGCCAGCCAAACAAAAACAAAGCAAAAGTTGCCGGCTCGACGAGGCTGCGGCGCAGGTTGTCGAGGATTTTCCAGCGCGACACCAACGAGATCGGATTCGGAACCCGCGCGCCAGACTCGTCGGGCACCCGGTCTCTTAGCCATTCGATGATCTGCCAGTCGCCACGAAGCCAGCGGTGTTTTCGCCGGTTATAGGCGCTGTAGTGCGAGGGATAGTCCTCAATCACCAGAATATCCGTGGCCAGTCCGGCGCGTGCGTATGCACCTTCGATCAGGTCATGACTTAACAGGGCATTCCGTGGAAAGCGCCCATGCAGGACGCGGAACATCGTATCGACCTCATAAATGCCCTTGCCGGTGAATGTGCCTTCTCCATATAGATCCTGATAGACATCCGAAACCGCGCGTGTGTAGGGGTCCAGGCCGGTCTCGCCGGCAAAGATGGCCGCCAGCCGCGAGCGCGCGGTGGATTGCACGCTCACGCCGACACGCGGCTGCAAAATACCGTAACCCGCAACCACGATGTTATTGCCGGGATCGATGATCGCCCGATTCAGCGGATGCGCTATCGTTCCCACCATGCGGTGCGCCGATCCTCGCGGTAGTTCGGTATCGGTATCGAGCGTAATCACGAAGCGGGCTTTCGGAAGAATTGAAAGATCTCCTACCTTCACCGGGAAACTGTCATAATGGCCCCGCAAGAACTGATTCAGATCGAGCAGCTTCCCGCGCTTGCGTTCCCATCCCATCCATCCTTTCTCGCGCGGGTTGTAGACGCGGTGGCGATGGAGCAGAAAAAAGGAGCCCATGTTCTTCCCGGAATATCTTTCATTAAGTTCCCCGATCAGCCTGGAGCATAAGGCCACGAGCGAACTTTCTTCCGGCGCTGGATGCTCCGAATCTGGCAGGTCGGAGACGATCGCAAAGTGAATGTTGGGATCGTGATTGCCGAGAAAACGCACCTCTAAATTCTCCACCAGAGCGTGCACCTGTTTTTCATTGAGCAGAAGTGTCGGAATCGCGACGAGGGTTTCGCAATCGCCGGGAATGCCCGCGGAGAAGTCCAATTTGGGCAGAGTATCGGCAGGGAGCAGGTTGGTGGTCAGGTAATTCATCACTTGAACCGCCGCCTGCGAGCCGGGCAAGAACAAAATCAGAATTGCAGACAGTACCAGGAGCAGCGAAGTCGTGGCGGGAGTCAAGAGCCAAACGGCGCCGGTAACGATGGCAAAAGTCAGAACCGCAATTCCGAAAAGGAGGAAATCGTCAGGATGCCTTCGCAGCCATGTCCGTAGGCGCTCGCCAAAGCTAGGGTGAAAACCAACTCGCTGATAGAGACGTACTGAGCCTTCGCTAATGAGGTAGTATCCGATGTGGGATTCTCGCTGTCCTATCCGCACATCGCTGAATTTCTTTTCGTGCGCCTGTCGCGCCAGGGTTAGCGCTTCTTCGGCTACTTCTAACTCAGTTCGATCGCTGCGTTGGGCGATCCTGGCCACCTTTTCCCGATACACATTGCGGCTCTCCAGGTCCATGGCCACGTAAGCGCCAGCGGGGTCCTCACGCAGAATCCTGTCGAAAGGAATGAGCGTCTCCAGTTCGTCCTTCCACGATGTTTGCGCCACGTGCCGAAAGGTGCGTATGCACGTGGTGACGCGCTCTTCAAGTTCCCTCGTCGGATCATTTACCAGGCGTTTGCCCCGCGCCGCAATCTGTTCCAGCAAAACAAGCTTGAGCGCCGGTACCAGAGCGCCGATCTCGTGAAATTCGAGTGGGGTGGCCTCCTCGAACGCCAGACAAAACTTTGTGAAGTCATTTTTGTTAAAGCTATCGTCTGTTTTTTCGAAAAAACCCTCTGCTATCGCCAGCACTCGAGGCAGGACTTCGTTAGGATTGAAGACATCTTTGCTGTAAGCGGTTTTGCGGGAAACGTCTTTGCTGTAAGCATCCTTGCGGTAAACAAGTGGAAGACTGGTTAGCGGTCCCAGTTCAGTCGCCAGCGTGCGCGTTGCCGAGGAAAGCTGCAGCACGTTGTCGCGGAGCCAAAGCAGGTCTTCGGAGTCGCGGGCCTGAGCGAAGGCAGCATTCACGCCGTCGGATAAAGCTTTGAACGCAGCCGCGAGTTTTTGGCAACGCTTCGAGAATGTGTCCGAAGACGGGCTCCCCGGCAGCCAACTCAGACTTGCGGCAAGCTCCATCGCGGCGCTCCGCAACTCCCTGGCCGCAGGAGAAGTGCCGGGGGTGAAATGCTGTTCATCCCCGATCACGCTGCGTACGACTTGAGTTTTGGCAGCCAAGCGTTAGTCCTTTCGCCGATCTTTTAGTCCGAATCTGAATCTGTAGGCCCGTTACCGGTAACTGGCCGCCTGCAGCTCGAACATTTCCGCATAGCGGCCACCGAGACGGGTCAACGCGTCGTGGTCTCCTTCTTCCGCGATGCGTCCGTTCTCGAGCACTACGATTCGATCTGCCATCCGCACAGTCGAGAATCGGTGCGAAATAAACAAAGCCATCTTCCCTGCGGTCAATTCGGCAAACCGCTGGAAGACTTCGTACTCGCTGCGCGCGTCCAGCGCCGAAGTGGGCTCATCGAGGATGAGTACCTGCGCGTCGCGCAGATAAGCTCGGGCCAGCGCAACCTTTTGCCATTCGCCGCCGGAGAGATCGACACCGCCGTCAAACCGCCGCCCCAACATCTGCTCGTATCCGTTGGGAAGTTTGCCCACAACGTCGTCGGCCATACTTTTCTCGGCGGACTGCCGCAACAATTGCAGGTTGTCGAGCTGCTCAATTCGGCCCACGGCAATGTTTTCCCGCGCGGTCATCTCATAGCGCATGTAGTCCTGAAAAATGACGCCGATTTCGCGATACAGGTCTTCGAGGCTGTACTCGCGCAGATCCACACCGTCGAGCAAAACCTGCCCTTCCGCCGGGTCATAAAGGCGAGTCAGCAGCTTGACAATGGTGGTCTTGCCCTCGCCGTTTTCGCCGATCAGCGCCACCCGCTCGCCAGGCCGCAAATGAAAATTCAACCCATTCAGGACCATCCGCGAACTTTGCGGATAGCAGAAGGAAACGTTTCGAAATTCAAATCCCCGCTGGATGGGATGCGGCACTGGCAAAGCGTTGGGCTTGGATTTGATCGTAGGACGCATTTCGAAAAATGCGATGAGATCTGTCAGGAATAGAGCCTGATCGGCGATCGTCGAGAGTGTCGAAAAAGTCTGCTGTAGGTTCGAGCTGGCTTCTCGAATGGCATTCGCCAGTAAGGTCAGAGTGCCAAAACTGAAGACGCCTGTGACCGTCCTCCAAACCGCGAATACGTAAGCCGTGTAATAGCCAGCCGTGCCAATGGCGGAGAGAAGCGCGCCCGCAACTACCTTGCGGCGCGCCAGAGCAACATCTTCTTCGTAAACCTGGGTTGAAAGCCCCCTGAATCTCGAGGTCAGGAAGTCTCTCAGGCCAAACAGCTTCAATTCCTTGGCTGCTTCTT
>JBAVAA010000577.1:0-2032 GCA_049585515.1 Terriglobales bacterium
GGATGGCGGAGCGTCCCGACTCGGTTGCGGATTTGAAGACGATTCACGTTCCTACGCTGATCGCAATTGGGGAAGAAGATATGCTAACGCCGGTCGCCGACGGCGAGCTAATGCGGCAGCATATTGCGGGCAGCAAGTTGAAAGTGATCCCGAAGGCAGGGCACTATTCTCCATGGGAACAGCCGGAAGCGGTGGGGAACGTTCTGCGGCAATTTCTGGACGATGTGACTTAGTTCAATCGCCAACCAACTCGATCTCCGCTGAGTCGAGTTGATCGATCGGGCGGCTGCTGATGCGAGCGAGCCACAGACTCAGCAACGAAACCCCTCCCAGCAGGAAGACACAACCGGGCCATCCCCTCCAACGCCAGGAGAAGTCGGTCAGCGTGGCGCCTGCGCTTCCTCCCAGATAATAAAACGACACGTAGAGGCCGGCGGCGGAAGAACGGGCGCGGCCTGCGATCGCTCCGGTTTGCACTGTGGCCGCGGCTTGCGCCACGAACACGCCCGAAGAAAAAATGGCAAGGCCGGCGATGACGATTGGCAGCGATTGGACCAAGGTAAGGAGCAGTCCCGCAATCATCATGGTGCAATAGACGACCGTGGTGTGGCGAAAGCCGAAGCGATCGAGGAAGTGCCCCGATTGGGGGGTGATGACGGCTCCGAGCAGATAGACAAAGAAAATGCTGCCCAGTTGAGCCGAGTTGAGGTGGAACGGCGCGGCGGCGAGGTAGAAGTTCGCGTAGGTAAAGCATCCCGCCAGCGCGAAGAGTGCGCTTGCGCCCATGCCGAAATTGGCCAGCAGCCTGGGATTGCGCAGATGTTCGCGGGCGTGGTCTAGAACCTGCTGCATGTGTTCGGCGCGCACAAAATTCTTGGCTAGCGGAAGCCATGCACGTACGGCGAATGCGCCGACGAGGTCGAGCGCGGCCAGCACGAGAAAACTGCCGCGCCAATTCCAGTGTGCGGCGATGACTCCGGAGATGAAGCGGCCTAGAAATCCGCCGATTACGGTTCCCGTGATATAGGCAGACATGGCGCGGCCCACGCCGCGTCCGGCCCACTCTTCATTCACATAGGCGAGCATGACGGCAATGACGCCGGGGACGAAAAGGCCCTGAGCGAAACGCCAGAAGATCAGCGCGCGCAGGCTGTTGGAAGTCGCTGCCAGAGCGGTGGGTATGGCCAGCAGGAAGAGTGACGGCACGATGATTTTCTTGCGGCCGCGGCGCTCGGCGATCATGCCGATCATGGGGGCGGTGAGCGCGGTGGCAAAAATCGTCGCACTAACGGTGAGACTGACTCCCAGTTCGGAGGCATGAAAAACTTGCCGCAAGAGCGGAAGCAACGGCTGAGTGCTGTACACGTTGAGAAACGTGCACATGCCAGCAAGCATGGTTGCCAGGGTCGTCTTGTCGAATCTTTCCTTGTCGAGTCTTTCCAAGAGGAAACTGAAACCTCAGTCCGCTGTTTTCAGTCCAAGGTTTGATGATATGCGAAGGGGCCGGTGCTGCGTGCGCATGTCTTGGCGCGCGACCGGCACGCGACCTGGGCAACAAATCACATCCCGCGGCGGGGTCTCTCTGCTAGAATCTCCGCGTGATGATGGAAGCTTTTCTGGTTGCTGAAAAAACCGTGGTTAACGCCAAGGGAGACGGGCCAGCGCTCGAAGTGAGCCGCTCCGAGGGGCGGATTTTTCTGCTGACGCTTGCCATCACCAACATCATCGAGCAGGAATCGCTCGACGTCAGCATCTTCGGATCGGCGGATGGTACGACGTGGGATGCCAAGCCAACAGTGGCGTTTCCGCAGAAATTTTATCGCGAGGAAGTTCCGCTGCTGCTGAATCTGACGGCGCGGCCAGAGATAAAATTCATCCGCGCGCATTGGGAAGTGGCCCGATGGGGACGGGGAACCGAGACGCCGATGTTCGAATTCAATGTCACGCTGCGCGAAGTGCCGCAGGAAATTCTTGCCGAAGCCGCGGGGCGCGCGCGGGTGCAGTAGAAATTTCATAGGTGAGAGGTCAGATT
>JBAVAA010000578.1:0-7601 GCA_049585515.1 Terriglobales bacterium
CCGAACATCAGCCCGATATGCTGCTGATTGATGCTGCACCCCAAAGCCAGTCCTCCGCAGGCCGAAAACGTCGCCACCAGCAGAATAATGAGAGCAAAAGTAAGCGGCGCATGAATACTGATATCGACTCCCGGTCGAAGCACGAGCCAGGCAAGCGGGATCACAATCAGCCCGGCGACCACTGCTTGCAGCATTCCGGCGATAACTTTCTCGATGGCCAGCCATTTCACGCCAATCGGGGCCAGCAACCGGTCTTCGATTTCGCGCGTCCACTGAAATTCGGCAATCAGCGGCATCGCCACCGCCCAGATTCCCGTGAAGACCATGCTGATCGCGATAATGCCCGGAAGCAGCAGACTCTTGTACACCGCCGGCATATAACCGCTGCCCACCATCACCCGCCCAAAAATAAATACGAACAGCAACGGCTGCAAGAAGGTCTGCAGCAGAAGTTGGATCGCATTGCGCCGCGCTACATGCGCGTCGCGCCCCAGCATCGCTAAAAAAGTTTTCCAGTTCAATCGCGCAGGCTCCTCCCAGTATGGTGCAGGAAGAGATTTTCCAGACTGGGTTCGGAAATGTGGACGTCCGACAATTCCGCGCCTGAAGTCGCAGCCAGGTTCGCGATTTCAGAAATAAGCGAACCTCCGCGGTCCGCATAAACATCGACTCCCGCGCCGTCCGCCGCGCCCTCCAAAGCCCGAACTTCACGCACTCCCGCCAGCGAATGTAACCGCTGAACCAGATCGGCAGTCTGATTCCCGAAACGCAGCCGCAGTAGAAATCCTCCAGGAATCGACGCCTTCAACTCCACCGGCGTACCCAGCGCGATTCCGCGGCCGTGGTCAATGATGGCCAGCCGCTGACACAGCGCGTCCGCCTCTTCCATGTTATGCGTGGTCAGCAGGATGGTCTTCCCCGCCTGGTGGTATTCGCGAATGATCTCCCATAAAAGAATCCGCGTCTGCGGGTCGAGTCCCGCGCTCGGCTCGTCGAGAAATAGAACTTGCGGATCGTGCATCATCGCCCGCGCAATCGAAAGCCGCTGCATCATGCCCCCGGAAAACCCGCGCACCATCTGGTTCGCGCGCTCGGTGAGCTTGAACTTTTCCAGCAACGCGTCAGCGCGTTCGTTTCTTAGCTTGGATCCAATCCCGAAATACGCAGCATGAAAAACAAGAATCTCGCGCGCAGTGAGAGAAAAATCTAAATTGGGACGCTGCGGCACCACCCCAATCAAGCGTTTGACCTGCGCCTGTTCCTTCCAGACGTCGTGCTCGCCAATCCAGGCTTGGCCCGAGGTCGGCCGCACACGAGTGGTCAGAACTCCGACCGTTGTGGATTTGCCCGCGCCATTCGGCCCAAGAAGCCCAAAGATTTCTCCCGGAAAAACTTCCAAAGAAAGTCCGTCGATAGCAGGAATTTGAGCCTTCGCCTGCTTGCTTCCTTTAGCGTCGGCACGCGCAATGAAGCCGCCGCCCGCCGCCAACGCCGCGGCAGAACTATAAACCTTCCGCAAATCCTGAGTGCGAACCCCAACCGCCATGCAAGAAATCCCCGATCGAAGCGGTCAATTTGTTTGGGAAGTATATCGTAACGGCAGAGGATAAGCGTTCAGTGCATTCTCTATCCGCTGCGGAAACCACTGATGCTGCTTTTGATTTTTGGGTGGTGCCGCGGTTCACCGCTGCGATAAGTCGCTTATCTTGACTCGCGGCTTTACGGATGTGCGAGTACTAGCGTTCCGCAACCTGGCGGAAAGGAATGCCTGAGAATCCAGCCCCGGAGGGGCGAACAAAAATAGCCCAGCGCTTCAGCGCTGGGTAAAGTACGAAATATGACTCAAGTCCCGGAGGGACGACCGACCCCTCGCGCACACACTTTAGGCCGCTGAGGTGAGACGACGCTGCGAAGATACTTTTTTTCCAGCCTGCGACGCGTCAAACGGCAACAAAACCCATCATCCTCTCGGTCCCAATCCTTCATCTACGCATCGCCTGCTACAATTATCTCGACCTCGGAACGATAGCTAAGCAGATGAAATGCCCCTTTTGCGGGTTTGAAAATGACAAAGTCGTGGATTCGCGCGAGAGCAAAGAAGCGGACTCTATCCGCCGCCGCCGCGAATGTCTGAAGTGCGAGAAGCGCTTTACCACCTACGAGCGCATCGACGAAATTCCCTACATGGTGGTAAAAAAAGACGGACGCCGCGAGCGTTTCGACCGCCAGAAAGTCCTCAACGGACTGATGCGCGCCTGCGAAAAGCGCCCCGTACCCATCAGCAAGCTCGAGCAGATCGTCAATGAAGCCGAGACCTTCGTCATCGAATCCGCCGAACGCGAGCGCAAAACCAGCGAAATCGGCGAACTGATCATGAATCGCCTCCGCCGCCACGACAAAGTCGCCTATGTGAGATTTGCCTCCGTTTATCTAGACTTCAAAGACGTGCAGGAGTTCATGACCGAATTGAAAGATCTGCTGAAGACTGCGCCCGAACCCAAGGCCAAAGCGGGGAAGGGCTGATTGAGCCATTGAATCATTAAGTCATTGACACACTGTTTTCGACTTAATGATTCGATATCTTGATGATTCAATGTCTTAATGACTTAATGATCCAATGGCTCTATGAACTCTCTTGACCAAGCGACCGAGCTAAAGCAGCGAACGAAGAAGTTTGCAATACGCATCGTAACCACCTTTCGTTCCCTGCCTCACTCTCCAGACGCACAAACGCTCGGAAAGCAGCTTCTGCGCTCTGGCACCTCAGTTGCCGCGAATTATCGCGCGGTCTGCCGGGCTCGTTCTCAAGCTGAGTTCATCGCAAGAATGGGCATTGTGGTCGAAGAACGCACGAGAGCGTTTTCTGGCTGGAGCTGCTGGGCGAGACAGGAGTAGTCCGTCCGGAAAGAACACAAGATTTACTGAACGAAGCCAATGAGCTTGTGAAGATCTTCGGAGCGTCACTCCGCACATCCAAACATGGTGTCGAATGATTTCAATGTTTCAATGGGTTTCAATGATTCAATGTCTAAATGATTCAATGTCTAAATGGCCTCCCATAAAGTAACCCTAATTCCCGGCGACGGCATCGGCCCCGAAGTCATCCAGGCCACAGTCCGCATCCTCGAAGCCACAGGCGTCAAGTTCGAATGGGAGAGCTTCGCCGCTGGCGCCGAAGCCTACGAGAAATACCACGAATACATTCCCAAAGAACTAAGCGAATCCATCGAGCGCACCCGCGTCGGCTTGAAAGGCCCGGTGACCACGCCCATCGGCGGCGGCTTCTCCAGCATCAACGTCGAACTCCGCAAGCGCTTCGAACTCTTCGCCAACTTCCGCCCGATTAGAAATCTCCCGCACATTCCTACCCGCTATCCGGGCATCGATTTGATCGTCGTTCGCGAAAATACCGAAGGCCTCTACTCCGGCATCGAGCACGAGGTCGTCCCCGGAGTGGTCGAGAGCATCAAGGTCATCACCGAAAAGGCTTCCACCCGCGTCTCGCGTTTTGCCTTCGAGCATGCCCGCAAGAATAAGCGCAAGAAAATTCATTGCATCCACAAAGCCAACATCATGAAGTTGTCCGACGGACTTTTTCTACGCTGCTCCCGCGCCGTCTCGAAAGAGTATCCCGAGATCATTTACGGCGAACACATCGTCGATAATACCTGCATGCAGCTGGTGATGAATCCCTTCCAGTACGACATGCTGCTGCTGGAGAATTTCTACGGCGACATTATTTCCGACCTGTGCGCGGGACTGGTCGGCGGTCTCGGCCTCGTCCCCGGCGCGAATTTCGGACACGAATGCGCCATCTTTGAAGCCGTACACGGCTCCGCGCCCGACATCGCCGGAAAAAATATCGCCAATCCCACTGCCGTACTGCGGTCCGCACTGCTCATGCTGCGCTATCTTGGCGAAGCCGACGCCGCCTGGAAAATCCGCAACGCCATCGACGAGGTCTACCGCGACCGCAGCAAACTCACCCGCGACGTAGGCGGCACAGCCGGAACCTCGGAATTCGCCGACGCTGTCATCCAGTCCATGGAAGCACAAACTGCCGCAGTCACCGTGCCTCCCTCAAGCGATAACTGTTGACACGGGATAAGCGCGCACGTATACTGTGTTAATGAATCTCACCTTGTCGGTTGATGAGCAAACGGTCGAACGCGCCCGAAAGCGCGCGAAGGCCTTGGGTAAGAGCCTCAACCAGCTCGTCCGCGATTACCTGCAAAAATTGGCGGGCGGCGACGATCCCGAGCGCAGCATCGAGGAGTTCAAGCGCCTGTCCGGTGGTGGTCACTCGCGAGGCTGGAAGTTTGATCGCGACGAAATTCATGAGCGTTCGTAGCTTCTTCGACACAAATATCCTCGTTTACGCCGACGATGACGACGCTCCCGCTAGACAATCGGTCGCACAGAATCTTTTCTCCGATCATCGGCGGGACAGAACCGGCGTTGTTTCCATGCAGGTGTTGCAGGAATATTTCGTGACGGTTACGCGAAAGCTGACCTTCGATCCGCGCAACGCCCGCCGTAAGGTAGAGCTAATTGCCGAATTCGATGTCGTAGTTCCCGAGGTCACGGATGTCCTGGCTGCCATCGACCTCCATCGACTCCACGGCTTTTCGTTTTGGGATGCGCTGATCCTGCGATCGGCGCAACAGGCCGGCTGTAGCGTGTTACTGTCCGAAGATTTCCAGGAAGGTCGCGAAATTGACGGGATTCGAATCGTGAATCCGTTCCGACGGTTGCAATGAGCGCTGTCGCCGCCTTGGCTAGATTCCTCCTCTGTTAAACTGATACGTTTCAAGAAACGCACTCGGCAGCGCTAAGCGCTCGTTTCCCAAGGGGCTATCCTGAAAGGCATCGAAATCCCGTACCATCGTGGCCTGCATCGCTTCGCCATCTTTACCGCCTGCGCCACCCTGATCCTGGTCGTCGCCGGAGCGCTGGTCACCAGCAATGACGCCGGATTGTCCGTCCCCGACTGGCCCACTTCCTTCGGCTCCTTCTACAAAATGCCGCAGATGGTTGGCGGAGTTAAATTTGAACATGGCCACCGCATGGTCGCGGAACTCGTAGGACTTCTCACTATCATCCTGGCCATTTGGATCTGGCGAGTCGACAAACGCCGCTGGCTGCGTCTTCTCGGCCTGATAGCCGTAGCCACCGTGATCGTGCAGGGCGTCCTCGGCGGAATGACGGTCCTGTTCTTACTGCCGCCACTCATCTCCAGCGCACACGCCGCTCTGGCGCAAACCTTCTTCTGCATAATCGTCTCCATCGTCCTATTCACCGGCCGCCGCTGGATCGAAGAGCAGCCCCGCGCTGAACTCGACCAACGCCGCCCCGCTCTCTTCACGCTGACCCTGCTATCGATTTTCGTGCTGTACGTACAGTTGATCCTCGGAGCCATGTTCCGCCACCACGGCCTGAGCTGGTGGCCGCACGTTATCAACGCCGGAGTAGTAGCCATCGTCCTCTCCTGGACCGCCGTTCGCGCCATCACCGTTTATCCGCAAGTGGATGACGTCCGCCGCCCTGCTATCGCCATGCTCGGCCTGATGGTCGCGCAACTCTGCCTCGGCTTCCTCGCCTTCATCACCCGAGTCATGTGGGGACGGGATGCCGTCCAACCCGAACTGCCCATGGTAACGGCAACCGTAATCCACGTCGCCGTAGGAGCATTGCTACTGGCCACAACCGTCGTGTTGGCGATCCAAGTCTGGCGCCACGTCCCAGTAGCCTTCGAAGAGCGCGTCCCCGGCCAGAACCCGGTAGCCGCATAAAATCAGCCGCATAAAAGAAGACTCGTATCAGGGCATCGCTTTAGCGATGCCATCGCTCGAAAATCAGGCTCCCCTTTAGGGGCCGGGCTTCCCCGCCGAATGATAATCCGTCGTCTCCCGGCGTAGAATAGGCTGTGACCTCGAACACAACCGCCATTGACTTAGCTCCGCCCGCCCAACCTGCCAAGCCCGCTGGCGACCCCATCATCGCCGTCCGCGACCTCGTCCATCGTTACCAGGACCGCACGGCCCTAAGCGGTGTCTCCTTCGAAGTTCGTCCCGCGGAACTTTTCGGCCTGCTAGGCCCGAACGGCAGCGGCAAAACCACTCTGTTCCGCATTCTTTCCACACTGATGGTCCCCACTTCCGGAAGCGCCACCATAGCCGGTTTCGACGCCGTTCGCCAGCCTGCAGCCCTGCGCCGCCACATTGGCGTCGTCTTTCAGGCCCAGAGCGTCGATCTCAAACTCACCGCCTACGAAAACCTCTGGCATCAGGGACACCTCTACGGCCTGCGCGGCCCCGACCTCAAATCGCGCATCAACGAAATACTTACCCGCGTAGGATTGCTAGACCGCTCCGCCGATCGCGTAGAAACTTTCTCCGGAGGCATGCAACGCCGCATCGAGTTAGCCAAGGGATTGCTCCATCATCCCGAGGTCCTGCTCCTCGACGAACCGACGACCGGCCTCGATCCTGGCGCCCGCCGCGACCTCTGGCAATACCTCCAGATCCTCCGCGATCAGGAACGCGTCTCCGTAATCGTCACCACCCACCTGATGGAGGAAGCCGAACGCTGCGACCGCCTCGCCATTCTGAACGAAGGCAACCTGGTAGCGCTAGGCACGCCCGAAGCGCTCACCCGCGAGATCGGCGGCGACGTGATCCTCCTCGAAGCCCGCGATCCGCAGACCTTAGCCGAACGAATTCGCAACAAGTTTCACGTCGATGCCACGGTAATGGACAACCAGGTCCGCCTCGAAATCGAAAACGGACATCGCTTCGTCCCCGACGTAGTCGAAGCCTTCCCCGGAGAAATACAGTCCCTGAGCGTAAGCAAGCCAACCCTCGAAGACGTCTTCATCCATCGCACCGGCCACCGCTTCTGGAGCGAAGACGCCGAGCCTAAAAAGACTCGCAAGAAGGTCATCCCTAAGAAGTAACTAACTCAACATTGCTCCTTTTTCCAGCGAATCGAGGGTGGACTACTTTCATCAACGGAAGTATGTACTTTACGCAACGCTGACAGCCAAACATCGGGCATATCGCTCCTGCTCCCTTTTTTACTTCGGCCAGCCCTCTGGCGGTTTTTTCTTCTTTAACGACTGTCTGACAGCTTGCTGCCAATTGCCCTTGAGCTTCAGGACGTTTGGCTTCGGGCCGGGAGCCGACTTCGGTCTGTCTGGTTTCTGTTTAGTTTTCATTGTTCCCACTTGTGACCATTCCAACATCCTCGATTGTCGCAATTCATGCGAGTCGTATTGACCGTTGAACTTTCGCTGTTCTGAACTTTTGGTATGTGGTTATCGCCAGAAATGATTGTGTCGGTATTCAAGTAGATTATGTCGCCGACGTGCCAGAACTTTGCGCCCATCTCAGCCGATGTACGATTCATCAAAACCAGCCACACCGCACGATCTTGCAAGCCTTCGACAGTGAGTAATGCCGTGGAATCTGGATTCAATTTCAACTTTGTCAGTTTTCCCTTCCCCCGAACTACAGTGTCGAAAGAGATGTTGAATCGTGAGTTCGGCATTGAAGGGTCGATACCGACAAAGATTCCATTGGTTTGCTGCACGATCTTAAGGT
>JBAVAA010000579.1:0-4474 GCA_049585515.1 Terriglobales bacterium
GTACAAATCAATTACCAATCCATCGGCAGCGGTGGAGGCATTCAGCAACTGAAAAAAGGATTGGTCGACTTTGGCGCTTCTGATGCCGCGCTCGATGACCAGGAACTCAGGGAAATGCCCGCCGTCGTGCAGGTTCCCGAGAGCGCAGGGCCGGTATGCATAACCTACAATCTTCCCGATCTTAAGGCTCCGTTAAAGCTTTCTGGCGAGTCACTGGCGGGAATTTATCTGGGAAATATCAAGACCTGGCAAGATCCCAAAATCAAGAGAGATAATCCCGGCATTAAGCTCCCCAGTTATGCGATCGCGGTGGCGCACCGTTCCGATGGCAGCGGTACTACCAATATTTTCACCACTTACCTGGCCAAGGTCAGCCCCGAGTGGGAAAAACGGGTGGGCAAGGGAATTTCTGTGAGCTGGCCAGCCGGTCTCGGCGGCAAAGGCAGCGAAGGGGTTACCGGCGTCGTGAAGCAAACCCCGGGCGGGATCGGCTACGTCGAACTGACTTATGCCAAGGAAAACAACTTGCCCGTGGTGCAGGTTCGCAACCGGGCTGGAAACTGGATCGAGCCCACTGCGGCGGGCACGACAGCCGCCATTGATGCCTACAGCAGCGAACTGGCCAAGGATGTTCGGATTCCCATCGTTGATCCGCCGGCATCGGCCAAAGACGCCTATCCCATCTCAGGCCTCACCTTTCTCATCCTCCCGAAGGAAGCAAAGAGCCCGGCCAAAGGCCAAGTGATCAAAAACTTTGTGGAATACATTGTGATGCAGGGGCAGGATGAGGCCGAAAGGCTGTCCTATGCGAAACTGCCCGATTCCCTGCAACAGCAGGATCAAACTCTACTCGCCCAGATAGGTGGACAGACCAATCAGGCCTCAACCACGCCGCCGCGGCCTTAGAGGAGGATTGGAAGCACTTTCGGAGAGATGCGACACTATCGCGCTTTTTCGAATGCGCGCCCTCTCGAATGCGCGCCCTCGAGCGCCGTCTCCGCAGGCCGCACCGCGGTCGCGCCATTAAGGCGAACTCACGAAGTCGGGCCAGGACACCGGATAAGAAGAAAGGCAGCCGCTAAACTGGATTGGTGAGCGCGGCAGGAATCGAACCTGCGACCCACGCCTTAAAAGGGCGTTGCTCTACCAACTGAGCTACGCGCCCCACCGATTTCAATCTAACATATTTTGCACGGATAGTTGCCCGACGGATAGAAGCGATTTCTTGCGTGTGCTGTGACACTTCCGAGGCAAAAGCGATACACTCTGCATCAATGCTGCTTTCCCGATGGCGCTTCGCAAGACTTGCATTCCTCCCGTTTTTGGCGATTCTCTCGGGGGCCATTCTGTCATCAACGCCCAGCTACGCGACAAAGAAGAAGGATTTGCCTACCGTGCGCTGGACCGCCGGTGCGCCCGGCTGTACATTCGAACGCCGCGATGACGGTAAATACGGCTGGACGATGACCGGACCTGACCTGACCGTCAAGCTTCTCGTGGATTCCCAGGAACTGGCGCAGAGCCGCCATCGCTTTTTTCAGTTGCTGGGCGCGTTCGTAAGCGTGACTTACACCGGTCAGGATAAATTTGAGTTTCCAGCGGATGTGCGCATCGACTTTGTTCGCCATCACGACGTTCAGGAGGTGTATGAAGATCCCACGGAGCTTTCCACCAAACTACAGAATGCCGTGGACACGAAGATCTTCGAGACCGAGCGCCAGATAAAGAAGAACCCCGAAACAGCCGAGGGAAAAACGGCTCGCTTGCGGATATACCAGAAAGAAGTAGCTGAGTTCATCGAATTTCTCAGCACCCAAATGCTCGATCCTAATACGGTGACACTGACGCCGAGTAATCCTGAAGCCCATGGCTGGGTGTTGTTCGCGACGAACAACAAGTGGATCGGCCCGTGGAAACAGCGTGAGGATTTTGTTATCAGCTTCTGGATGAAAGATAAAATCTGGCAGTTTCCGATCTCGCTGCCACCGACCGAAGGCGATTTGATCCTGCGCAAACCGGCCGACTAATGTTGCTGCGTAGGACCTTGTCTCTCGCGGCGCTCGCGGCTGACTGAAGCCCAAGTGCCTCTAAACATTGTGTTACAGTTCGTGCTCATAGCGCAAAAATTATGGAGATCGCTCCGAAAGCAACGCCTGATGCCCGGAAAACCGCAGCGGTGTTGTACTGTCCAGTGTGTGCGGTGGAAGTCAGCGATCCGTTGACCTGCGGCGATTGCTCGGCCGTCATCTGCCGGCGCTGCGGTACGCCGCTGGAATCTCCTGATGAACTAGGCATGGGGTAAGAGCCAATCGCTGGTTGCTGGTCGTTAGGCAGATGAACTCATTGACGCACTATTGACACACCAATGAATACGGCCCCCGCCTCAATTGTCCCCGACACCGAGCCTTCCAATCAAAAACCCAGTCTCGTCCGTGGACTAAGTCTGCTCGACTCTGTACTTCTGCTGGTAAGCGGCATCATCGGCTCGTCTATTTTTCTTACTGCCAAAGATATTGCGGTTCCTTTACCGAACCCTACGTTGTTTTTTCTGGTTTGGGTGCTCGGTGGGGTGATTTCGCTGTGCGCCTGTGTGGCCTTCGCCGAGTTGGGTTCGATGTTCCCCGATTCCGGCGGACAATATATTTACCTGCGCGAGGCGTATGGCGATTTGGTTGCTTTTCTCTACGGCTGGATGTTGTTTGCAGTCGCGAATGGCGGCACGATTGCCGCGCTTTCGGTTGCCTCCGCAGCGTACATGGGCAACATCGTTCCCTGGATGTCGCAGCAGCACGTAATGGCAAACATCAATCTGCCGTATCCCGCGCTGGCGGGAGGTCACATTGTGCAGGCTAGCTTCACGATCGTTTTCACGCGCGCACATGCCTTTGGACTGTTGCTGATCGCCATCCTCACTTATGTCAACGTTTGCGGATTGCGCTGGGGAGCGTTGTTACAGAACCTCTCTACGTGGACGAAGTTTATCGCCATGTCAGCTTTTGTTCTCTTAGGATTCGCGATTGGCAAAGGACATTGGTCGAATTTCAGCGCTCAGGCATCGGGCGGTTTAAACCGAGGATTGACGATGGGATTGAGCCTGGGGCAATTGATCTCCGCCCTCGGCGTTGGTTTGATCGCTGTATTTTGGGCCTATGACGGCTGGGTCTACATCACATGGGTTGCCGGAGAAGTGAAAGACCCGCGGCGGAACGTGCCGTTGGCTATGGTTCTGGGAGTGCTCACGGTGGGCGCGATCTATCTTGCGATGAACATGACTTATGTCTATGCTCTGCCACTGAGTGAAATTGCAAAACACGAAACCATCGTCCACGACGCGGCGGTTGTGCTGTTTTCGCCTGGCGCCGCTGTCTGGTTGTCGGCGATGATTGCGATTTCATGTTTCAGCGCAGCGGCGGCGTGCACTTTGTCAGGCTCGCGCGTCTATCTCGCCATGGCGCAGGACGGCGTGTTCTTCCGCCGGATGGCTGTCATTCATCCCAAGTGGCGAACGCCCGCCTTCAGCCTCATCGGGCAAGGTATCTGGGCCGCAGTGCTCACGCTGAGCGGACGCTACGACCAGCTTTACACCTATGTCATCTTCGGCATGGTGCTGTCGTACACGCTTACTGTCATCGGACTGTTCGTGTTGCGCTGGAAAAGGCCCGATATCCCGCGACCTTATCGCTGTACCGGATATCCCTGGCTGCCCGCGATCTACATAATCGTCGGCGTCGCCTGGACGCTCAACACCATCCTCGAGCGGCCGACCGAGGCTTTGTGGGGGGCGATCATTGTGCTGATGGGCGTTCCCGGGTATCTGTATTGGAAACGCCGCAGTCACAGAATCGACGTTCAGGAGTGAGAGCCGATCTTTAGTGGTGCCGATCTTTGGCGTTGACAAGTTCGTTGTATAGGGACAAAATCGCTGACGGCTTCCCGCCGATCGCCAACAACGTTAAACCCCGCTAGCAGAAGGCGTTCTCATCTAGCGTTTTCACCTCTGGAGGTGAAATGCCATGCCGAAGATCATGAGTCGTTACCTGTTGTCCGCTTCAGCCTCCGTTTTGCTCGTCGTGTTCTGCGGGAGCGCAGCCGCGCAGCAGCACATCACAGGCACATTGTTGGACGGCGCAACCTACGTGATCGATGTCCCCTCAAATTGGAACGGCGGTCTGCTTCTCTACAGCCATGGGTACGTCGACCCCGGTGCGCCCAACCCTGCGCTGGATATGAGCGATCCTTACACGGGCGCATACACGCTGGCGGCGGGATTCGCGCTGGCGGGTTCGTCCTATGCGAGCACGGGATGGGCCGTGCACGAAGCGATCCCCGATCAGATCGCCACGCTCGATGCTTTCGAAAGCATGTTCGGCACTCCTCTCCAGACCATCGCCTGGGGTCATTCCTTGGGTGGCGAGGTCACGGCTGGATTGGTGCAGCAGTATCCTGTCCGTTTCGCTGCGGCACAGCCTATGTG
>JBAVAA010000580.1:0-4780 GCA_049585515.1 Terriglobales bacterium
TCCCAGGGCCGCGTAGCCGGCGGCATCATCGCTGCCGTCACGAAATCCGGTACCAACCATTTTCACGGAAATCTCTACGAGTTTCTTCGCAACACATCACTCGATGCCAACAACTTTTTTCTGAACCACTCTGGAGTAGCCCGCCCGCAGTATCAGCGCAATCAGTTTGGAGGCACTCTTGGCGGTCCGCTGATCAAGGACCGCGTGTGGTTCTTTGCGTCCTACCAGGGAAGCCGCGAGCGCAACGGCACGTCGTTGTTGAACTCGATCGGCACGGTGCTCGTTCCCGACAACCTGACGAACGATCGATCGGATAGCGGCATTGCTACCCTGGCAGCGTCCTTTGGCCTTCCGGCAGTGGACCCGAGCGCAAAGTTTCTGCTACAGGCGAAATTGCCTAATGGTTCTTATGTGATTCCGTCCGCGCCGGGCAACTGCGTTCCGGTGAAGGGCGTCTGCAGTGCGCCGGTGGTGGGCATTTCCAAGTTCCGCGAAGACCAGATCAACTCGAATCTCGATTTCCAACTCACCTCGAAGAACCGGCTCTCGGCCAAGTTCTTTGGTGCAAACAATCCTGCCACTCAGGCTCTGTTTAATTTGTTCGGACTGGCGAATGCCCTTCCTGTCCCAGGCTTCGGCGGCACCGCAAATCTCAACCAACGCATATTGGCGATCGATGACACCGACACCGTCACTTCGCGCGTAGTCAATGATTTGCATTTTGGATTTGGCTTCATTACAACCGGCTCCAAACCCCAGGAGCCATTTACGTCGGCCCAGTTAAGGATCTCCTCCCCGCTGAGCAATCTGTTTCCCGGTATGCCGGAAATTTCGGTGGCGAATTACTTCGACGTGGGCGCCAATCCTTTCGCCGATAACAGCGGAGTGGAAAAGACCTACACGGCAGGCGACACATTGACTTGGCAGAAGGGGCGCCACAGCCTGAAGTTCGGCATGGAGTACAAGCACCACGAGTTAAACGAGACCTTCAATCTCTATACGCGCGGCCAGATTTTCTATCTTGGATTTTCCGGCGATCCCTTTGTCGATTTCCTTGGAGGCGTTGACGATACGGCAGGTCTCACCATCATGGGCTCCGGCATAAACAATCGGGATGTGCTAGCCCATGACTGGAACGGCTTTGCCAACGATGAATGGCGGATGACGAACCGGCTGACCCTCACGCTCGGCCTCCGCTACGACTTTTTTGGACCGTTCACTGAAGATCAAGGACGCTTTATTGGATTTGATCCTGCGCGGCTCGCAACCGTCCCAATACCGGCGCTGTTCGGCGGCGGGGTGGCGGTTACCGGCGGATTTGTGCAGGCCTCCAATGCCACTCATCCCCTGCCCGGAGTTCCCTTGGTCCAGCCCTCCCTCGTCCCTTCCGACAAGAACAACTTTGCGCCGCGACTGGGCTTTGCCTGGCAACCGCGCTCCGACAACCGGCTCGTCGTCCGCGGTGGCTACGGCGTTTACTATGACCGCGCGAATTCCCGGCTGCTCAACAATCAGATCCTCGATTTCCCCTACTACACGTTGGCGCAGGCGTTCTTGACGCCCATCCCCACACCATTCGTAACCGTGCCGCAGCCAAGCGCCTTTCCGCTGCTCTTCAACAACGCGGCCGTGTTTCCATTTGGCGGCCCGCCGGCATTTCTGCCGCGCGCTCCGAGTGGTATCTTCCCGGTCCCCGTTCAGACCGTTTCCGCTAATGGCATCTACCCGGACATTCACGATTTCCGTACCCCCTACATTCAGCAATACACCTTTGGCATTCAGAACGAGTTTGCCAACAACTGGATGTTAGATGTCGGTTATGTGGGTTCAACTGGGCGCAAGTTGTACCGGCTCGTGGACCAGAACCAGGCGCTCGCTCAGACGTCACTGGGCCCGGTTGGGCCCTATTATCCAGGATTGTCGAGTCTGGCGGTACAGGGTTTTGGCCTTCACACCATGCAGAGTTCGTCCAATTCCAGCTACAACTCTCTACAGGCCAGCGTAACCAAGAGGTTCTCTCACGGGCTCATGTTTCTCGCATCTTACACCTGGAGCCATTCGCTCGATGATTACTCCGGCGACCCAACGGGCACAAGCGATGTGACGGTTATTCCCGGAAACCAGGCGCCCGGCTTCCTGAATAACTACGCCAGTTCTGACTTCGATCGTCGGCACCGCTTTGTGTTCAGCGGCATCTACGATCTGCCGAAGTTTTACAAGGGCGGCTCCGGCTTCGCCCGCCAGGCCATGAACGGCTGGGAACTTTCCACCGTCATCACACTGCAGAGTGGCACGCCGTTTTCTGTTCTCACCAATGCCACGGCTTTCGTGCAAGCCCGCGCCGACTCGAACGGCTGCAATGGAGCACTCAACGGCGATGTCGAAAAGCGGCTGGTCGAGTATTTCAACACCTCTTGCTACAAGTCTGCGACGGCAGATGCTGTCGGAGGCTTCGGCAACACCGGTCGCAATATCCTGCAGGGGCCGAACCAGAAAAACGTAGATATTTCGGCAATCAAGTACTTCCCGATCACCGAGCGGACCAAGCTCGAATTCCGCTCCGAGTTCTTCAATGCATTCAATACGGTAAATTTCCAAAATCCAGATAACATCATTGCCTCGCCGTCCTATGGGCAGATACTGGCAACCAGCACCGGGCCGCGAGTAATTCAGTTCGCGCTGAAGCTGAATTTTTAGGATGATGATGTTGTGGCAGAATGCGGAAAAATTAGGTGTTGCGTTTGATTTTGGGTGGCGCAGCCGTTTACTGGAACTAACTTAGCCCGGCACTCCAGAGCGAGTGTGAGAACTAGTGTTCCGGCAATCCGGTGGAACGGAATGCATGACAATCCAGCCCCCGAGGACGGACAAAACGGCCCAGCGCTTCAGCGTGTGCGTGAGAACTAGTGTCCCGGCAATCGGGTGGAACGGAATGCGTGACAATCCAGTCCCGGACGGGCGAACAAAAATAGCCCAGCGGCTCAGAGTGTGCGAACTAGTTTTCGGGCAATCGGGTAGAACGGAGTGCAAGAGAATCCAGCCCCGGAGGGGCGAAATATAATAGCCCAGCGCCTCGGCGCTGGGAAAAGTGGAAAGAATGATTCAAGTCCCGGAGGGACGACCGAGTTCTCATACGCACTGTTTAGGGGCGGGGTCGGCAAAAATCTACTTTCCCGCAACCTCTTTAAGGCCGGCGCCGTAGTCGCGTCAAATCAATATGGGCTTTTTAGCCGCAAAGGCAAAATTGCCAAGCACCTTTTTCCGCAGCCTCGTAGCATAAGTATGATTCGCGAAACCAGACCGGAAGATTTCCGATGACTGCCGACCAGATGCCTGCGAACGGCTCGATCCGAGTAACTCGTTCCGCGCGTGGCCGCGTCTCAGGCGATGGAGTGGAACTAGCTTTTGGTTATTGGCCGGGCCGCAGCGCGCCCGTAGTTGCGCTGCACGGCCTGACGGCGTCGCACTTGAACTTCATCGGCATTGCCGAACGCCTGGCGGGGCGGTGCGCGCTCTTTGCCCTCGACCTTAGAGGCCGCGGCGACTCCGACAAGCCCGAAGCTCCGTACGGCATGGCGCAACACGCACGCGATGTGGCCGCCGCCATGCGTACGATGGGACTGGGTCCAAGCATCGTCATGGGCCACTCCATGGGCGCTTTTGTCGCGACTGCCCTCGCCGCGCAGGATCCGGGCCTCGTCTCCGGTCTCGTCCTGATCGATGGAGGATACGCGCTGGATCCGCCCACGGCCGGCTCTCCCGATAACGCCCTGGGCGCTGCGCTCGCGCTGCGCATCACCGCCCTGCGTCAGACCTATCCTTCGCGCCAGGCCTACCGCGAGTTCTGGCGAACGCAGCCGCATTTCCCGCCCGAAGAATGGAATCCGTGGATCGAGGCTTTCTTGGACTATGAAGTCGGTGGCGAGTCGCCCGTGCAGCCGAAAGCGTCCGAAGCGGGAGTGCACGCCGATCTGATGGAGGCCTTTCAACGCGACGCAATCAATGATCGTCTGAAATCAATCTACGTGCCGGCGCTGTGGATCCGCGCCGAGAGCGGTTTCACCCGCGCACTACCCCCATTATTTCCGGATGCGCTGGCAGAACGGTTTCAAAACTACCTGCCCCAGGTCGAGCACCACAAATTTGCAGGCACCACGCATTACACGATCGTATTGGGCGAATCCGCCGCCGCGAAAATCGCTGACCTCATCTGTGAACTGGAAAGCCGGCTCCGTTCCCCCGCGAAAGTGAAGGCATGAACCAGATTGCATAAGCTGGATTGAACCGCTTGGAGTGAGACAACAAAATGAACATTGGCTCGCTTCTTCCTTGCCACGCCCGTTATCGCCCGGATCACACCGCCGTAGTCGTCGAAGAGTGCCGCCTGAGCTTTCGAGAGTTCAACGCCCGGGTCAACCGGCTGGCCAATGCCCTTTGTGCTTTAGGCGTGAAGAAAGGCGACAAGGTCGCAACCATCCTGCCCAATTGTCTAAGCTTGCTTGAGACCTATTGGGCGATGGCGAAGATAGGCGCGGTGGTCGTTCCCCTCAGCCCGCTCCTGCGGGAAAAAGGGTTAACGACGCTAATTCAGGATTCCGACACAGAGACAATCATCGCAAGTCCCGATTTTGCCGAGGCGCTGGCCGCGATCAGGCATGAACTGCCAAAGGTTCCGAAGGAACGCTTTATTCTGACGGGTCCGTCACGGGTGGCCGGATTCGAGAATTATGACGATCTCACGAGTCATTCCACTGAGGCCGAGCCTTCGCGCACCGAGATC
>JBAVAA010000581.1:0-5579 GCA_049585515.1 Terriglobales bacterium
GGCGTATTGGCTGAGAAATACGGGCTATCGTTAACCATGTGGCTGGCGGCGGCCGGAAGCGCGGTTGTCTTTCTCGTAGCGCTTTCTCTTCGCAAGACCACAAACATAGGACACGGCTTCGCGGTGAGCGAGTCCTCGCATGAAGCGGGCATCGCACTGCAAACTGCGAGCGAGGAGTAGCTAGTCCGCTCTTCGGTCGTCGTTGGCTTGGTCATCATTGGGACGAGGGAGGTTTTCCGTTGCCGAAGTTACGCACGCAAGTCGGAATCGTGGGCGCAGGACCTGCGGGTCTGGTGTTGTCCCATCTTCTCTATTTGCAAGGAATTGAATCCGTCGTTCTGGAAAATCGCAGCCGCCACTATGTTCAGGAGCGTGTCCGGGCCGGCGTATTGGAGCAGGGCACGGTGGATTTGCTCACCGATATGGGGGTGGGCGCCAGGATGAGGGAAGAAGGCCTCGTCCACTTCGGAATTGAACTTCGCTTCCAGGGCCGCGGCCATCGTATTGACTTTCGCGAACTGACTGGCGGCAAGGGAATCACGATCTACGCACAGGCCGAGGTTCTCAAGGATCTCAATGACGCGCGCATCGCCGCCGGCGGCCAGGTCGTATTCGAGATCGAGGATGTCAACGTACATGATTTCGACACGTCCCAGCCGAAGATCAATTACCGCAAAGGTGGAGATGCCTGTGAACTCGTCTGCGATTTCATTGCTGGTTGCGATGGTTTCCACGGCATCTGCCGTCCTAGTATTCCGCGTGGAATGCTCACCGAATATGAACGAGAGTACCCGTTCGGATGGCTTGGCATATTGGCGGAAGTGCCTCCGTCGTCAGACGAGCTGGTTTACTGCTACCACGATCATGGTTTCGCCCTGCTCAGCATGCGCTCGCCGCAAATCGGACGTCTTTATCTGCAATGCAAACCCGACGAGGATATCGCGCAGTGGAGCGATGAAAGAATCTGGCAGGAACTGCAGCTTCGCCTCGCCATTGAGGGATGGAAGCTGACCGAAGGGCCCATTCTGCAAAAAGGCGTTACCGGTATGCGCAGCTTCGTCGTTGAGCCGATGCAGTATGGAAGGTTATTTCTCGCCGGAGATTCAGCGCACATCGTTCCGCCAACCGGCGCCAAAGGTCTAAACCTGGCGGTTGCCGATGTGCAGGTGCTGGCGCGCGCACTCACACATTTCTATAAAACTGGCAGCCAGGATCTCCTCAATCACTACTCGCAAACCTGTCTGCGACGCGTCTGGAAGGTGCAACGCTTTTCGTGGTGGATGACCTCGATGCTCCACCGCTTCCCTGAGGGCAATCCTTTCGACCAGCGCCGTCAGCTGGCAGAGCTTGACTATGTAACCAGCTCGCGCGTCGCCGCATCGAGCCTGGCGGAGAACTATGTCGGACTGCCGATGGAATGGAGCTGAAAGGTCATTGCCCCAATACAGCGAAAATTTGAAATGCCTGATCAGCAACTTTACAGATCAAGGGTTTTTCTTTGCCTCCGACTCGGTCCCTAACTCTTCTCTCGCGATCTGGAAAGCGGTATTCGCCGCGGGAACGCCGGCATAAATGGCTGTCTGCAAAAGGACCTCTTTCACATCCGACAGTTCCAGTCCCGCTTTCAGGGCCGCCTTCAAATGCAGACGGAATTCTTCGTGGCGTCCTAAGGCGGCGGTGATTGCCAATACCAGCAGCCTGCGGGTTCTGATATCGAGACCCGGACGAGTCCAAACTGTTCCCCACGCATAACGGGTGATCAGGTCTTGAAACTCGCGGTTCAGATCATTTGTGTTGGCTACGGCTCGGTCTACGTGTTCATTGCCTAACACGGCTCGTCGAATGGCAAAGCCTTTCTTGAGCGGATCGCCGCCGCTGGAATCGGAAAGAAGAAACTCCGCGATCGCCGACGAAAACGAGTTCGGCTGCTCCAGATTGGACAAGTGAGCCGCATCCAGTAGTACGCTTGACGCGCCAGGAATTCTCTCCGCAAGTATTTGCCCATTGCCCGCCCACGGAGTAGAAATGTCCCGACGCCCTGCAATCACCAGCGAGGGCGCAGAAATTTTCCCGAGAGATGCGCTTGAATCAAATTCGCGCAGCGCGGCACAACAGCCCACGTATCCGGTCGGACTCGTTCCCAAAAGCACGGACTTGATGGACTGCGCCTGAGGATCACCACGTTCAATCGATTGAGGGGAAAAGAAGCGTTGCATGGCGAGATCGAGGATTGCGCCCATGCCACCTTCCCTCACCATGCGAATCCTTGTTTCCCATTGTTCGCGGGAGCCGAACTTTGGCGACGTGTTTGCCAGGATCAAGCGTTCAATGCGGTCTGGAGCGTTCAATGCGAGCCACTGTCCGATCGCGCCGCCAAGCGAAAGCCCGCAAAAAGCAAATTTGCGGATGCCTAATGCATCCGTCAAACCAAGAACGTCGCCTCCCAATTGTTCAATTGGGTAATCCCCCGCCGGTGCATCGGACGCACCATGACCGCGGGTATCGTAGCGGAGGATCTGAAAATGCTGAGCCAGGTCGCTCGCTTGCGGCGCCCACATGCCATGATCGGTCCCGATCGAATGCGACAGCACCAGCACCAAGGGGCCCGGGTTACCTTCGAGGCGATAGAAAATCTTGGCTTTCCCATTATTGAGAAAAGGCATTTAGGTTTCGCGTCCTTTTCGGTTGTCAGAGCCCGATTGTCTCTTTTTTTGCGATTGTGCGAGCCTCCTCCGAAATTCCTCGGCCGCACCCAGATAGCTTTCTGGTGATTGAAGATCCCGAAGAGTGGCTGCATCCAACGCCTCCACAACCTCCCGCATCCCCGCGAGCACGTCTACAAAATTTCGCCCCGTGGCCACGGTCTCGGCTACAGCACGCTCTATGAGTGAAGACGTCAACTCCCGGCCTAGTTTTCCGCTGAGCAGCATGGTCGCGCGTTCGGCGAAGATAGTTCCGTGGGTAGCTTCCAGATTCGCGCGCATGCGCGCCGTATCCACCGTGAGCCCTTCGGCAACTTCTGCCATCGAAGCCACGGCCAAGCCTGTCTCTTGAACGATGGAACTGATCGTTGCCCACTCCGATTGCCAGCCCCCAACGGCCCTTTCATGTTCCTGCACCATGGAGGAAAGAAACATGCTTACCAATCCCGGCACACGATATGCCGCCGCCAGCGTCATCGTGCAGCCGACAGGGTTTTGTTTGTGCGGCATCGCCGACGAACCACCGCGTCCTTTTGCCGCCGGCTCCGCCACCTCAGCCACTTCATTTTGCATAAGCAGACTGATGTCGCGCCCCATCTTCCCAAGGGAGCCGACCATCACGCCTAAGGCACACATCAGCGCAGCCAAACGATCACGGTGGGTGTGCCAGGGAGCATCGGGATAAGCCAGTGATAATTCCCTGGCTAGCGCTTCTCCGACTGCTATCCCCCGATCGCCAAGCGAGGCCAGCGTTCCTCCGGCGCCGCCAAATTGCAGGACCAACGCTTGCTCGAAGGCGTCTTCCAGACGAGCATGATCGCGGCGTACAGCGCCAAGCCATCCCGCGACCTTGAGCCCAAAAGTAGTTGGCACGGCGGCTTGCAAGAGTGTTCGGCTTAACACCACCGTGTGTGCGTGCTTTTCTGAAAGTTGATAAAGAACGGCCTCGATGCGCGCTAAGTCGGCTTGAAGAATACTTCTCGCTTGTTTGAGCAGCAGAATAATCGCCGTGTCGGAAACGTCCTGGCTCGTTGCTCCCCAGTGCACAAAATTCGCAGCGGATGGACTGACCTTGCCGACCCGATCCCTGAGTGCTTTGACGAGCGGAATCGTCGCCGTCCCTGACCGCACGCTGGCGGCAGCAATCTCGCCCGCGTCATACAGCTCCGCGCGCGCTGCGTTCTCGATAGGAGCAACCGCCGTTGACGGTATGATGCCGAGACTCGCCTCGGCCCGGGCGAGGCCCGCTTCGAACGCAAGCATGGCGTCAAGGACCGATTCATCGGAAAACAGAGCGGCCATTTTCGGAGTAGTGGCCAGGCTCTCTATTAACCGCACAACCATTCAGCTTCCTTCCTTGACGGACCGCTTTACCGATGGGGCGTAGCCTTACACAAAGGCGAGAGCAGCGTCAAGAACTTATGCTCACAGAGGTTCGATATGGAGTTTCGCACGTCACGTCCCCTAACGGCTCTCAGTTGACGCGACGATGGCCTTCGGTTAGCTTCGTGAGTAAAAATGAACCCTAATGTTGATTTGTTGGCCTCGTATTGGACGATCTCCGGCGGAGATCCGCACACGGACCACGAATACAGCCCCTACGATTTCAAGGATCGCGTAGAAGCCGTGGCTCAAGCAGGTTTCCGCGGATTCGGCATCTGGCACGCCGATCTGGAGCGCGTGCAGAAGAAATACACGCTCCACGAAATGCGCCGGATTCTCGATGATAATGGCATTCGCTATGTGGAACTGGAATTTCTGAATGACTGGTTCCTCGATGGAGAGCGAAAGAAACAATCCGACATTCGGAAGCGGATGTTGTTCGAGGCAGCCGAGACTCTTCGTGCTTACCACGTCAAGGTCGGAGATTTTTTTCAAGAGAAATGTCCGATGGACCGTTTGATCGAATCGTTTGCCACTCTATGCCGGGAGGCGGCTGGCCATGGCACAAAAATCGGTTTTGAACTCATGCCTTTCGCCATGATTCGCACGCTGTCTGAAACGCTGACAATGGTCCGCACCGCAGGTGAACCTAACGGTGGAATCGCCTTCGACATGTGGCACATTGCGAAGCTCGGAATTCCGTACGAGGAAGTGGCGCGCGTGCCGTGTGAATACGTAGTCAGCGTGGAACTGAACGATGGAACATTCCAGGCGCCCTGGAGTCTTCACGAAGACACAATTAATCACCGCCGCCTGTGTGGAGATGGAGAGTTCGATGTGAAGGGCTTCATCCGCTGTCTGCAGAAAATCGGTTACGCTGGTCCCTGGGGAATCGAGGTTCTATCCGAGGAGTTGCGCACACGACCGCTGGAACAAGTTGTACCTCGCGCATTTGCAACAACGATGGCCCAGTTTCAGTGACCTCAAGGATTCCCCACAAATGGGCGTGGACAATTCGACGGTTTCGAAAGTTTCAGAAAGCTGGCCGTGGCCGGATTCGCTCGACGCGCTGGTGGCCGCACCGAAGCATCACGCCCGCTTGCTCGAAGATGACCGCGTGCGCGTACTTCAGACCACGATCCCGGCGGGCGATTTGGTCCCGCTGCATACCCACCGCTGGGGTGGTTTCGCATATGTGCAGAGCTGGAGTCACCTCATCCGGCGCGATGAGCGTGGCAGTGTTCTGTTCGATAGCCGCGAGGCGGGAGAACCGCCTGCCGTTCCCGGCGCGCAGTGGATGCCACCGCTTCCTCCGCACACCGTTGAAAATCTGGGGCCGCGTGAAATCAGCATACTGATCGTTGAACTAAAGATCGTTGAACTCAAGATCGTGTAACTCAAGAATTCTACATTCCCCGCTGCGCCATCTTGAGCCAATACCTGTCGGTATCATCGGGGTGCCTGCATAGTGTTCGATCATCTCCAGTGGTAGAC
>JBAVAA010000582.1:0-1926 GCA_049585515.1 Terriglobales bacterium
CGCCGTCGCGACCCACTCAATCCGCTGGAAATCGACCAGCTCCGCGACGCCATGCTCGACCCCGACGAACGGTTAAAGCTCTATGTGAAGTTTTCCAGGGATCGACTGGTTAAGCTTGAACAAATGCGCAGCGATCCAAAGACTACCGAACGCGCCCGCCAGACCCACGATATGCTGGAAGATTTTCTCGCTGTCTACGACGAATTGAATGACAACATCGACATGTATGTCGGCCGCAAGGATGACATCCGTAAGCCGCTGAAGGTGGTGATCGAGGGCGACACCGAGTTTCAGTCCAAGCTGCGCGCCCTCAAGAACTCCGCCAACACAACTGCCGACGAAGTCAGCCAGTACGAGTTTCTGCTGACCGACGCACTCGATACCGTAGACTCGAGCGCCGAAGACCACCACAAAACTGCTGCCGAAGTCGAGGAATACATGAAGCGGAAAAAGAAGAAGTAGTGCGTAGCGCCGGCATCTTGCCGGCTGTCCCGAGGGCGTCCCGCCCTTGGCGAGCTGAACCGCTTTGCCCAGTTACTTCCGCAAAATTCGTTCCGCCAACTCGCCGCGCGGAACGGTTACTTGTTCGCCGGACGCCAGATTCTTGAGCGCGAAGGCGTCGGCAGCCACTTCGTTCTCTCCTACAATGAGGATGTATCGTGCGCGCATCTTGTCGGCGGCCTCGAACGATTTCTTCAAGCGAAACGATTCGTCTCCGAGATCGGCCACCAGATCGTGGCGGCGCAACTCGCGGGACAGGCGAGCGGCTTCGCGATCCATCCCAGCGCCTAGTGGAGCGATATAAACATCAGGCTTGCGCACTACCGATTCCGCCGACGCGGCGAGAGAGAGGACCAAGCGATCTTCTCCGATCGCAAATCCGATACCCGGAGCAGGCGGACCGCCCAGCGCTTCAGATAGTCCGTCGTACCGTCCTCCGCCGAGAATCGCATTCTGCGCGCCCAGGCCTCCGTGCGTAAATTCAAACGCGGTACGAGTGTAATAATCCAGACCGCGCACCAGGCGGGGATTCTCTTTGTACGGAATCTGGACTGCATTCAGAATCGCTCTTACTTCTTCGTAATGTTTGCGGCACCCTTCGTCCAGAAATTGGTTTATGGTGGGCAAAGTGTCAATGATGGGCTGGTCTTCGGGAACTTTGCAGTCGAAAACGCGCAACGGGTTGGTGACCGCGCGGCGCTGGCAATCGGCGCACATTTTTCCTACCACGGGCGTGAGCGCCTGGCGTAGGGCTTCATTGAACTTTACCCGATCGGCGGGACAACCGACAGAGTTCAGTTCCAGCGTCCAGTTAGTGATGCCGACGCGGTCGAGGAGCGTGGCCAGGAGTTCGAGAATCTCCGCGTCTCTGGCGGGAGACTGACTGCCGGCCGTGGGAGGTCCGATGACTTCGGCATCAATTTGGTAGAACTGGCGGTAGCGTCCCTTCTGTGGCCGTTCGCGACGAAACATCGGGCCGATCGAGAAGAATTTGTTTAGGCCCCGCTCCCAGAGCTTGTGCTCGATGTAGGCGCGGACGATGCCGGCAGTGTTTTCGGGACGCAGAGTTAACGACTGGCCCTTGTCGCTTTCGGCGCGCCCGCGATCCTCCCATGTAAACATCTCTTTGGAAACAATGTCGGTCTCTTCGCCTACTCCCCGGGCAAACAGTTCGGTAGATTCGAAGATCGGCGTCCGAACCTCATGGAAATTATAGGCACGGAAAACATCGCGAGCAGCCGCTTCGACAAAGTTCCAGACCGCCGTTTCAGGCGGAAGAAGATCGCGGGTTCCTCGGGGAGATTTGATCATTCGGTCGTTCGCTAATTCGTTTCTCGCTGTTGATGGCCCTCGGCGTAAGACTTGTAATCCGTACGCGGCTCCCAACTGTCCAGCACTTTTAGCATCTTCGACCGATAGGAGCGC
>JBAVAA010000583.1:0-6417 GCA_049585515.1 Terriglobales bacterium
CTCCTGGGGTGATTGAAGCGATTCTGTCGGCGGATGTTGTGTTGCTGGCGCCGAGCAACCCGGTGACAAGCATTGGTCCGATTCTCGCCGTGCCGGGAATTCGCGAGGCGCTGCGCGAGAGCCGCGCCGGCATTGTCGCGGTAAGCCCGATCGTGGGAGACGCTGCAGTCACCGGGCCTGCGGGGTCACTTATGGCGGCCAAGGGATTTGTCGTTTCGATCGCGGGCGTTGCCGAGTTTTATCGCGACTTCCTCGATCTGCTGGTGGTCGATTCGCAGGACGCAGCGGCTGCCGCAGAATTGCGCAAGACTGGCATTCAAGTGCATTGCACGCCAACCGTGATGCACAAGTATGAGGATCGAATCGCGCTGGCCAAGAGCGCTATGGAAGCGGCGATCCAAGCGCAGTCCGTTCAAGCCATGGTGGAGCGCGCATGATTCTGGTCCCAGTAAAAAACCTCAACGACGCCAAGCAGCGGCTCTCTGCTGTGCTCAGTCCGGAGGAACGGTTCGAGTTGGCGCAGGCGATGTGCGAGGACGTGCTTCGAGCTTTGGCGCATTGGCAAAGCCATCCTGCCGTTGCAGTGGTGACCAGCGATTCATTCGCGCGCGATTTGGCGGCACGTTTCAATTTTGAGGTTGTGGCCGATAACAACTCTGGAGAAACCAGAGCCATCGAAATGGCCACGAGGTTTTGCACGGATCGGGGAGCACGAAGCAACCTTGTGGTTCCGGCGGATATTCCGCTGATCGATGGTTCGGAACTGCAAAAGATCGTGGACAGCGCTCCTCATCTTCAAGGCGGTGCGGTGCTGGTGCCGGACGCTGCGGGGCGCGGCACGAACGCCGCCTGGCGATCTCCGGGCGATCTTTTTCCGCTTCGCTTCGGCAATGATAGCTTTCTGCCCCACCTAGCCGCCGCGAAGGCTACTGGATTGCCTTGTGTCGTGCTCAAACTTCCCGGGATCGCGCGGGATGTCGATCGCCCGGAAGACTTGCTCGAAATAGCGGCTGCCAGCGGAGAACGGCAATCGCAGAGACTGGTGCGAAGTTGGAATCTCGCAAGCCGGAATCAGGCCGAGGATCGCGAAAAAGATGGCGTCCAACACCGCTAAGCGCGCAGCGGGTGAAGTTCGCATTCTTCCGATCGTTGTGAGCGGAGAAATCCGCGCTGGAGAATCGCTCAAATCGCTAAGTTCTCGGCTTTTGGCCGCGACGCGAAAATTGGGTCTGGGCTTCCAGCACGGCGACGTCCTGGTAGTGAAGCACAAAGTTGTTTCGAAAGCGGAAGGCGCGGTGGTGACGCTGGATGAGATCGAACCATCACAGACTACACGGACCTGGGCTCGGCGATACGGGCTTGATGCCCGCGTCAGTGAACTGGCGTTGCGCGAGAGCAGGCGGATTGTGCGGCAAAGGCGCGGCGTGCTGATCACCGAGACCAAGCACGGATTCGTTTGCGCAAACAGCGGTGTAGATGTGTCGAACGTGGATGGCGGCCGGCATGCCGTGCTGCTGCCAGTGGATCCAGACCGTTCCGCGGAGCGGTTGCGGCGCGAGTTGCAAAAAGAGTTGGGAATCGAGATCGCGGTGATCGTCAGCGATAGTTTTGGGCGTCCGTGGCGCGAAGGCTTGACCGAGGTCGCGATTGGTGTCGCCGGAATGCGGCCTCTGGTTGACTATCGCGGACATCGCGATCCGCACGGCTACCCTCTGCACGCGACGGTGGAAGCGGTGGCCGACGAGCTGGCTTGCGGGGCGGGCCTGGTCTGCGGAAAATTGGCCGGTACGCCAGCGTGCATCATTCGGGGCTATTCTTATTCCCGCGAGAACCGCCGGAAAAGTAGCGGTGCGCGGGAATTGATCCGGCCTGCGAAGAACGATCTTTTTCGATAGGAGCTCTCATGAATTGTCATCCTGAGCGAAACGAAGGACCTGCTGTTCGCCGCAACCTGCAGATCTCTCGCTTCGCTCAGGATGCCAGAATCTGGTGGAGTTGTCGGCGGGTTCCCGCCCTCGCCGTGGACCGATAGGAGCAAGCAATGGCAACACAGCCTTTGGAACTCGAGCAATTCCCAGCGCTGACGTGGGATGAGATTGCGCCGCGCGCCTCAAGCCCGATTCGCAGCGCCTTGGAGCGTGTGCTGGAAACTCAAGACGGAACATGTCTGCGTGAAGAGGAGCGCTTCGCCCTGGCAAACTCCGAGAATGCAGACTTAATCGCACTACTCGTGGCCGCGGATACGCTGCGGCGCGACCTGGTCGGCAACATTGTCACCTACGTAGTAAACCGCAATATCAATTTCACCAATGTCTGCTTCGTGGGATGCAAGTTCTGCGCCTTCAGCCGCGGGCCGCGCGAAGCCGATTCCTACTTTCATTCGCTGGAAGATATGGTGCGCAAAAGTAGAGAGGCGTGGGACCTCGGCGCCACCGAAGTCTGCATTCAAGGCGGGCTCCCCCACGGTTTGCCTCCTTTCTATTACCGCGACATTCTGCGCGCGGTAAAGGATGCAGTGCCGGGCATGCACATCCATGCATTTTCTCCGATGGAGATTGTCTACGGCGTGGAACTCACGGGCATGACGCTACGCGACTATCTGACAATGCTGCGCGATAACGGACTGGACACGCTTCCCGGCACCGCAGCCGAGATTCTGGACGACGAAGTGCGTCATGTTCTTTCGCGCAACAAACTGTCGTCAGCGCAATGGCAAGAGGTGATCCGCACCGCGCATGCATGTGGAATCCCGAGCACTTCGACGCTAATGTATGGGCACATGGAATCGCCGGACCACTGGGTGCGGCAATTATCGTTGTTCCGCCAGATTCAGTCCGAGACTGGCGGTTTCACCGAGTTCGTGCCGCTGGGCTTCGTGCACCAAAACACGCTTCTGTTCCAGCAGGGACTGGCGCGCTCCGGACCGACGCTCGCCGAACATCTCAAAATTCATGCGCTGGCGAGAATTCTTCTCGCCGGTTCGATTCATAACATTCAGGTCTCGTGGGTCAAGCTGAACCGGAGGCTTTCCCAGCTCTGTTTACACTCCGGCGCCAACGACTACGGCGGAACGCTGATGGAAGAGAATATTTCGCGCGAGGCTGGAGCAACCGCGGGCCAATACACCAGTCCGGAGGATTTCCAGTCGCTGATCCTGGAGATCGGACGCATTCCAGCGGAGCGCAATACCAAATATTCGCGCATCAAAATCAAGCTGCCAGTCGAAGTTTCTTCCGAGATTTTGTCTGAACGTGAGTTGTGGCCGGAATTCGCATGAACGACAGCATGAACGCCCGCATAAGCCGCGCGATCGCCGTCATCGGAGGCACAGGTCCAGCTGGAACGGGTCTGGCGCTGCGCTGGGCACGCGCTGGCGAGACTGTCATCATCGGCTCACGCGATGCAGCCCGTGCGCAGCAAACGGCAGAGACAATCCGCAAGCGCGCGGGCGCAAATGCTCAAGTCTCTGGGATGGAAAATTCAGCAGCATGCGCGGCCAGCGATCTGCTGGTGCTTACCGTTCCTTTCGACGGTCAGGCGACGCTGTTGAAGCAGTTAAAACCCGCTATTCGTCCGGGCAGCGTGCTGATCGATGCCACTGTTCCTCTGGCTGCGAGCGTGGGCGGACGCGCCAGCCGCACGCTAGGCGTGTGGCAAGGATCGGCGGCGCAACAGACGGCGGAGCTTGTTCCTAAGAGCGTTTCTGTCGTGGCGGCATTCCAGAACGTTTCCGCCGACGTGCTCAATAGCGACAATGATGAGATCGATTGCGACGTCATCGTTTGCAGCGACGATCCCAATGCGACGCAGGTTGCGATGGAACTCGCGACAAAGATCGCGCGTGTGCGGGCGATTGATGGTGGCAAGCTTGAGAATGCGCGCATCGTCGAACAAATCACCGCATTGCTGATTGGGCTCAACATCCGGCATAAAGGGCATGGCGGAATACGGATCACCGGTTTGCCGGACGCTGCGTACAAGACATAAACCATGATGCCTTCTGACGGCGTCGCGCCAGCCATCGAATTCGACCACGCTTCCTTCCGCCTGAATGGACGTCTGCTGCTTGAAGATCTGGCGCTTTCCGTGAAGCAGGGCGAAACTCTGGTTCTTCTCGGCCGCAGCGGCTCGGGGAAGACCACAACTCTACGATTGATTAACCGTCTGCTGCTGCCGACTGCGGGCGACGTACGCGTGAACGGCCGCCGAACCGCGGAGTGGGATCCGATTCGCTTACGGCGAAGCATCGGATATGTCATTCAGGACGGCGGTTTGTTTCCGCACTTCACGGTGGGGCGCAACATCGCGCTGGTGCCGCGAATCGAGAACTGGCCACAGGCGCGCGTGGAAGCACGGGTGCGCGAATTGCTGGGTTTGGTCGGGTTGCGCGAAGACCTGGCATCGCGTTATCCCAGTCAACTCTCTGGAGGCCAGCGGCAACGCGTGGGCGTGGCGCGCGCTTTGGCGGCCGATCCTCCTATCCTGATTCTTGACGAGGCTTTCGGCGCGCTCGATCCGATCACCCGATCGGAGATGCAGAAAGAGTTTCGCGCCTTGCAGCAACGGATGCGGAAGGCGGTGATCTTTGTCACTCACGATCTGCGGGAGGCATTGCTGCTGGCCGATCGCATCGCGCTCCTGGAGGAAGGGCGCTTGATCGTCGATCTTCCCGTCGCAGAGTTTCCTCGTTCGCAACATCCGCTCGTGCGAGCGTACATGGAAGCCTTCTCGGGATGCGCGGAGCCGGATTCAGGCACAAAACGATCATGAGGTGATCGGCATGAATTTCCTGCAGTTCATGATGGCAAATCGGCAGCAGGTGATCGAGCTTACGCTCGAGCACATCACGTTGGCTGGAGTGGCTACACTGCTCGCGGCGCTCGTTGGAATTCCGCTTGGCATTCTGATTACGCGCATCCCGCGACTCAGCAAACCAGTGCTTGGCGGCGCAAATATTATCCAAACCATTCCGAGCCTTGCTTTGTTCGGCTTTCTTCTTCCAGCGCCTTGGATTGGTGAACGTGCGGGACGATTGGCAATTCTGGCGCTTGCGCTCTATGGCTTGCTGCCGCTGATTCGCAATACTTACGCGGGGATTCAAGGTGTCGATCCTGCGGTGGTCGAAGCGGGACGCGCGATGGGATTGACTGACCGGCAATTACTTTTCCAGGTTGAATTGCCGCTGGCTTCGGGAGTGATTGTTGCTGGAGTACGAATTGCAACGGTGGTTTCCATCGGACTTGCAACCATTGCGGCGGCAATCGGCGCAGGTGGTCTGGGAGAATTTATTTTTCGTGGATTGGCCATGGTTAACAATCAGGTGATTCTGGCGGGCGCCATTCCGGCGGCGCTGCTGGCGCTGTTCGCCGACTTTGCGCTGGGAAGGCTGGAGCGGCGACTCGGAACTCTGCGTTCAAAATCGTAGTTCGAAATCAGCAAGAAAACATTTTGACGTGGCATCACTGATGACACATTCCAGCCGCACGCGTCGGGAAAGAATCATCCGCAAATTTTTATCGCTGATTCTCATCTCGCTGTTTCTCATTCCGGTCACTGCTTGCAAGCGGCACGCGGATCGGATTGTTGTCGGATCCAAGAATTTCACCGAGCAGCTCATCCTGGGAGAATTATTCGCTCAAATTATTGAAGCCCGAACTCACCTGCCAGTGGAACGCCGTTTCTACCTGGCTGGAACATTCATCTGCCAACAAGCGATTCTCGCCGGACGAATCGACATTTATCCCGAATACACGGGCACAGCGCTGACGGCGGTTCTCAAACAAAAACCAAGCGGCGACAAGCAGGAAGTTTATCGACGCGTGCAGCAAGGCTACGAAGAACAATTCGGGCTTCGGATCGGACCTCCGCTTGGCTTTGACGATACTTTTGCGATGGTGATTCGCGGCGACGATGCTCGGCGGTTGCACTTGCAAACTTTGTCGCAAGCCGCGCAGTTTACTCCGCGGTGGCGCGCCGGATTTGGATACGAATTCATGGAGCGTCCCGATGGATACAAAGGGCTGGTCGCAAGCTACGGTCTGCGCTTTGCGGAACCGCCGCGCATCATGGATCTGGGCTTGCTCACGCGGGCGCTCAAAGAGCGGCAGGTGGATATCATCGCGGGGAATAATACGGATGGCTTGATCCGTGCGCTGGATTTTTTTGTGCTGCAGGATGACCATCATTATTTTCCTCCATATGAAGCGGTGGCGATCATGCGCGGAGAAATGCTGCGTCAACATCCTGAGGTTGGAACGGCGCTGGACGCGTTGGCGGGAGCGATCTCCGATGACGACATGCGGCGATTGAATTATTCGGTGGATGGAGAGCATCGCGATGCTGCTCTGGTGGTGAAGGAGTTTCTTGTGCAGCGCCGATTGATTAAGTAAGTACAAGTTCGTATTGGCTGGACTGTGT
>JBAVAA010000584.1:0-3146 GCA_049585515.1 Terriglobales bacterium
GCTCTGGCCCGCGATCGAGTCCTGCTCGGTGGACCAGCGGTTCAGAAAATAGGCCATCCCGAACCAGATGATGAAATAAGCAATGTAACGGATCAGGATGCCGTTGAAGTTGAGATAGCTGTGCGCGATGTCCGCGATCTTCGGGTCGGCAAGTGCCTCCGGCCGGGCCCAGAAGTACAGCCTGGGCAGATGCAGGAGAATCGGAATGAAGAGGACGAACAGGAGCGGCAGCGTCATCATGCCCGATTCCAGAATGCGGCGAATCACGATGCTCCAGGCGCCGCCGACCAGGTGATGCAGCATCAGGATGGCCATACATCCCAGCGAGAGGCCGAGCCAGAACATGAACCCGGAGAGATACGCAGAATAAAAACTCTCAGGTGCAAGGAAAGCGCCGGCAATGGAAGCTATGGCCGCCACCAAACCAATAAAAATCGACCGTGTCTGGATTTCCTGGGTCACAGTCGGGGCCATCAGGTCCGACTTAGTCATTTTTGTCACGGCCGTCGTCATTTGGATTCCCCTTCGGCAGCCGCGGGCACCGTTTCCGGCAGCGTGGCACCGTTGCCGAAATCGCGGAACTGTGGCGGAGGCGACGGAACTTTTTGTCCGGCAGGGATGTCGCTCGCAGGGGCATTCTGGCTCAACTGCAGCGCCCGGATGTAAGCCGCGATGCACCAGCGATCGCGCGGCGCAATCTGCGCCGAGTAATCGGGCATTACGCCATAGCCGTTGGTATCGACGTCGAATAAATAACCGATGGGCACTTTCCGCAGACGGTCAATGTGAAACGACGGCGGACGACGGAACCCCCGCGTCGGTATAAAACCATTGCCGTCGCCAACTCGTCCGTGACAGGGCGTGCAGTAGATGTTGTAACGCTCTCGTCCGCGGTCCAGAACTTCTTTGGTCACGGGAAACGGCATATAGTCGCCCAGATTAGTGCCGATTTTTCCGGTGTAGAAGTAGCTGTCTTCGCGAAGATCGCCGCGCGCCACCGTGCCCTCGACCGGCATGCGGGCGGAACGATTGTCGGCGAAGAAATCGCTCTTCGCAAAGGGCCGGTAATACGGCTGCAAGTGCATATCCAGGCGACACCCTGCAGTCACCGCGATCAGGGTCAGCAGAGCGGGCAAAACTTTTCGGAGGTTCAGCGTGGCGCCCATAGCTAGCTTGGCACCTCCGCGATCATTCGTGGAGCTAGGCCCGAAAGAAACGAACGCGTGCGGGCGGCGTCATAGTTCGGGTCGCTTGAAAACACGACGAGGAAGAATTTATTCTCCGTGACCTTGGCGAACTCGGGCACGTTGAACACCGGGTGATAGGGCATGGGCAGACCGTTCAGGGCCAACATGCCGATCACGGCAGAAAGTCCGCCGAAAAGAATCGTCAGCTCGAAGGTCACAATGATGAACGAGGGCCAGGAATGATATGGGCGCCCGCCGACATTAACCGGAAAAGTGATCACCGCCACCCAATACTGGAGCGCGTATGCCGACATCAGGCCAATGAGTCCGCCGATGAGGACGACAAGGGCCACGCCGTTCTTTTCAAACCCGATGGCTTCCGCCAAACCCTCAATAGGGAACGGGCTATAGGCATCGATCTTCTTGTAGCCAGCCTGGTGCGCCTTGTGTGCGGCGTCTACCAATTCTTGTGCGGAGTCGAATTCCGCCATCAATCCATAGCTCGGAGAATCGGGAATCGGAGACTCATAAACCGAAACATCGCTCATGGGTTCACCTCCGCCGACTCGTGCACCTCTGCCTCCGGCAGCAAGGTGCGCAATTCGAAGATAGAAATCGCGGGCAGCAGGCGTACAAACAGCCACATACCGGTCAGGAACAGCCCTACGGTGCCCGCGAGCGTCATCCAGTCCCACTTGGTCGGATAGTACATTCCCCAGGAAGAGGTCAGGAAATCGCGGCTCAAGCTGACCACGATGATAATAAAGCGCTCGAGCCACATGCCGACCAGGACGATGAACGAGATGAGCCAGAGCCATCCCGTGGAGACGCGGAATTTCTTCAGCCAGAGAACTTGGGGAATGAAAATGTTGCAGGCGAGTAATGACCGGTACCAGAATGCATACGGACCGTGGAACCGGTTCCACATCAGAAACGAGTCGAACTGATTCCCGCTATACCATCCCATAAAGGCTTCCATGCCGTAGCCATAAGCGACAATGAGGCCGGTGGCAAGCATCACCTTGGCCGAGTTCTCAAGATGGCGCATGGTGATGAAGTCTTCCAGTTTGTAGATCGTGCGGATCGGAATCGCGAGACACAGGACCATGGCAAAACCGGAATAAATGGCGCCCGCGACAAAATACGGCGGGAAAATCGTGGTGTGCCAGCCGGGGACGATGGAGATGGCGAAATCGAAGCTCACCACGGTATGAACGGAAAGGACTAGAGGCGTCGCGAGTCCGGCGAGAAGCAAGTAGGCCGTCTCGTAACGGTGCCAGTGGCGGGCCGAGCCGCGCCATCCCATAGCGAGCAGTCCGTAAATGCGCTGGACCCATGTATTTTCGGCACGATCGCGCAGAGTGGCAAGATCGGGAATTAATCCGACATACCAGAACACCAGTGAGATCGTGAAGTAAGTCGAAACCGCGAATACGTCCCAAACCAGCGGACTGCGGAAGTTCGGCCAGTAACGCATGGTATTGGGGTACGGAAACATCCAGTAAAACAGCCAGGGACGGCCCATGTGAGCGAGCGGGAAGGTGCCGGCGCACATCACCGCAAACAGCGTCATGGCTTCCGCGAATCGATTGATCGAGTTGCGCCAGTTCTGCCGCAGCAGCGCAAGAATCGCGGAGATCAGCGTGCCCGCGTGACCAATACCGATCCACCAAACGAAATTAATGATTGCGAATCCCCAACCGATGGGGATGTTAATACCCCAGATCCCGACACCTTTAAGGAACAAGTATCCAAGGACTCCAGCAAGCATGTTCAGCATCCCGAACACGATCAGGAAGCCGAGAATCCATCCCAGCGAGATCGGACGCTTCAGCACAATGTTGCTGATCTTGTCGGTAATGGTGGAAAAGGTGTAGCCCGGCGCGATTACCGGCACTCGCATATCTTCCACGGGTATTTGGGTGTTGGTAGCCATGCTTTACTCGTGCTCCACTATGC
>JBAVAA010000585.1:0-15123 GCA_049585515.1 Terriglobales bacterium
TTCTGAGCGAGCGCCGGCGGAACACTGTTCGAGATCAGGACCAAAGCGATGGTGGCGGAGATGGGAAAAAAAGCAAGTCGTGGATACATGATGATCACCGAATGCCTGATTGGAACAAATCAATGCCACCAAGTCAATGCACGAGGCTTTGTGCCTTTCCCCGGCACTTGGGACTGGCAGAGTGTGCGGGCGCCGGGTCACCTTACGGGTGCTGTTGAGCGCTGGTGGACCACAGTGTCGGCTCTGCAACACCTAACTGATGCGATGCCTAGGTGACTCGATTGTTCGGGTTGCCAAACTACTCGCAGGTGCTGCGGCCTGCCGGCTCGAAGCGCTCCATCTGCGCTTCGCGCTGGCTGCTCAAGCGACCGTCGGCGGTCTTACCATACAGTTCTTCGCCGGGACAATAGTAGAGAGCCGTATGGGGATCGATCCACACCTCAACCGAGGGGTCTCCCTGAAGACGGACGGCAGGCTCGGGAGCCTCGGCTAGCCCCAGCGCCACTAGCGCCCTTTCCCATGGGCTGAGAGCGGCTCGCCGCGTCGAGCCTGCTGTCGGCCAGAACAGAGCCAGCGCGGCCACGAAGACAGCCGCTACAAGATAGAGATTGGACCTGTGGAAGCGTAGCGTCACACGCAGATCCGCTAAGTGCCGCATCAAGGAATGATTGCCGGAAGAATGATCGCCAGAAGAATGATCGCCGGAAGAATGATTGCCGGAACCTCCGGCCTCGTTATCATCGAAGGTCGGTTCAGCCGATTCCTCCGTGCTTGCTTCGATCGGGTAAGAATCTTCACTCGCCGACAACTGGAGTGTGGGCACCACCAGATCCGAGTCTTCGTGCGTGAAGCCGTCTTGGGTCGGTTGCTCGGTCATTTCATCCCTTGCTGCAGCTGTCGATTCTTCGCCTTCTGCATCCGCCTGACGGTCCAGTCCGGAACTGCCCGAATTTGACGCCGAGCAAGTCTCCAACTCACCCTCGATCGCTAGACTGGAGACATCCTCCTGAGCACTTTCGTCAGTCCCGGGAGAACGCACGGGCCACGCATCCTTCTCCTTCTCCTTGCTCAGCAGCCACATCGAAGCCCAATTGCGCTGCAGCCGCTCTCCCGGACGAAACTCCTCTGGGACGCTCTCCCCGACCGATCCTTCGGCCGGCGAATCGTCATTATCCTGATCCTGCGGTTCGGTCGGCGCCAGTCTACTCAGCCAGTCACTGCTCGGCGGATCGCCATTCTTGCGGCCATATTTCAGCCACACATTTTCCCGACCGCTATATTCCTGAACGATGAAAGCGGCGGCCAACAGGCCTTGGAAAGCTTGTTCGTCCAGGATCAGCTTGTGCCGATTAGGGGGCATGCGTATCGGGGAGACAAACCAGACTACACCTATTGTAGTGCAAGTCCGGCAGGCTGAAACCAAGAAAAAATGCGGGAACCTTTTGGGGATGGATTCCTGTTTGGGGATACCAATGTGGCGCCGTTTCATGAGAACGGACTAATAGGAAGCGAAGAAAAATAGAAGTCGTATAGATAACTATCTGATTCTTATGGGTTTTGTTTTAGAGCGAATATTTGGCGAACAGCTTGCATAAGCTTAGGAGGGTCGCGACCCCAAGACTGAACCGAAGGAGCAGACGAAAAAGCCGATGATTAACCTAAATGAAATCAAGATCACGCCCCGGGACCAGCAGGTGCTGCGTTTGCTGGTGCAGGGATGCAGCAACAAGGAGATCGCGAGCCACTTGAATATCAGCCCGCGAACCGTGAAACAGCATCTGCGCACGCTGTTTCTGCGCGCTGGCATCAAAGAAGGCCGGAAGCGAGTGAAACTAGCGACCGCGATGTTCATCAAGGAGCAGGTGCAACCATGCAACCCCGTGAACGGCTAACCGCCAAGGAGATTCAAGTCGCGACCCTGGTGTGGCAGGGTCTTACAAACAAAGATATTGCCAGCGTGCTCAGAACCAGCGAGCAGGTAGTGAAGAATTACTTGCGCACGGCATTTGACAAACTGGGGGTTTGGACCCGGCTGGAACTGGCGCTCTACGTTGCCGGCCATGGCGGTGCGAACTGGCACGCACAACTGGGCAACAGCCTCTTACCTGTGACCGCAGGATGGACCGTCGCCGCCGGCGAAGAACCGCAATTTCCGCGCATCGCGGGTACGCCCTCCGCGAGCGGCGAACAGCTATAACTTTGCATCGTGAAACTCTCCGATTATGCCCACAAAGTGTCGGCGATGAAGGGTCACTACTGGCGAATCAACGCGCAGATTCCGTCTCAGAAGTCCGCAGATTGCTTCTTCTGCTCACGACTTCCATCATTCCGTTCACTGCTGGGACAACAGGACGAGAGGAGGACTACGCCCACAGCCGGGCCGCGCCAAGAAAGCGGGGAACTGCTCCGGCTGTAAGTATTCCCATCAGCATTGTCTTTACGTACGCTTTCGCTAAGAATGCTCCGCGCTATGCAATTTTAGGGGACGCTCTCTAAAATCCCGCCTGGCCAGTGATCCCTTTTGATTCCACACAATCATAGGATCGGCCCGCGCTGAGGTTCTTATATTCTTCCGTTCTTCCGCTGGGCCATTCAATCACCAGACGATCAATCTTGTCCTGCTTTCCCAATCCAAAGGTTACGGGCAGTTCCGACTGCGACAGATAACTCGATCCGCCCTTCACCAGACGCGATTGGATTGAGGTTCCGTGAAAGACCTTCAGCGAAGCTCCAATGGCGTCCCGATTGGATTGCGTTCCAACCAGCCGAAACCGAATGCTTCGGTTTTTGGCAGTCTGGTCGTTGCGGTAAAGATAGGCAGGACCGTTGTTGGTTGTAATCAGCAAATCGACATCTCCGTCTCGATCGAAATCTCCGTAGGCAAGTCCGCGTCCCACCTTTGGTTGACTGAAGCCGCCACCGACCTCAGCGGCCACATCGAGAAAAGTGCCCTTTTCAGTATTGAGAAAAAGCTGCGGAGGCTGCGCGTAGCCCACCCCGCTGACATTGCGCACGGTGTCGTCGATATGCCCGTTCACAACTGTCAGATCCAGAAAGCCATCGAGATCGGCATCCAGAAACACGCATCCGAATCCCAATTTATCCTTCGACGCCATTCCGACTCCACTCTGCATGGCCACGTCGATGTAATTGCCGCCCTCGGAAAGGCGATAGAGACCCGTCATCTCGTTATCGAAATTCGTGATCGCCACTCCTGGTTTTCCTGAATTGTCGAAGTCGGCCACGTCCACGCCCATGCCCGCGCGCGCTCTACCCTCCGCCGAAAAGGCGATACCGGCATCTACGGCTACATCTTTAAACGTGCCTTTGCGTTGATTCCGATACAGTTTATTGGGCTGCGTGTCGTTGGTGACCAGCAAATCGGGCCAGCCGTCGTGGTCGTAATCAAGCAGGGCTACTCCCAGAGACTTCGAACTGCTGTCGAAAATTCCGCTCGTAGCGGTTGCGTCTTCAAAGGTTCCATCGCCGCGATTGTGAAATAACCAGCACGTTTCTCCGCGGTAGGCTTCGGGCGTGCAATAGGACTTATGCTTGCCGTCAAGGCTGCAAAACACATCGTGTTCGGGAGACCACTTGACATAGTTACAGACAAACAGATCCAGGAGTCCATCGCGGTCGAAATCAAACCACAAAGCGGACGTGCTCATGGCCTGCCGGCCGTCCAACCCACTCGACTTAGTAACATCGATGAAGGTTCCCTTGCCGGTGTTCTTAAACAGCCGGTTCTGGCCGACGCAAGTAATTAGTATGTCGGGGAAGCCGTCGTTGTCGTAATCACCGACCGCAACTCCCATGCCATACATCTCGACGTTGAGCCCGGTGCTGCGGGTCACGTCGGAAAACGTGCCATTTCGATTATTGCGGTAGAGCTTCAGCGTGCTGGGATCCGAATTAAGCACGCCTTTGTGCCCGGACAAATCTTTATGTCCAGGCCAATCGCGGCCGTTTACCAGCAGAATGTCCTGCCAACCGTCCCGATCGTAGTCGAGGAACGCGCACCCGGCGCCGAGCGTCTCCGGCAGCAACTTACCGCCATAGGCGCCGCTATTGTGGCGAAAATGAATTCCCGCGGAGGAAGTTACATCCACTAGCCGGAAACCGGGATCAATGGGAGGTAGAGCCGCCCCCAGTCGCAAACCCAACGTCGACGCCAGGCCCGCCATGCCCCAGAGAAAAGTTCGTCGGTTCACCGCACCGCGATCTACCGTAAAGCTCTTCACGGAAGATTAACCAACCCGTTCCGGATCGCGTAGACGACCAGTTCGGCGGTCTTGTGGGCTCCCAGGGCGTCCATCATATTAGCGCGATGGACGGCGACAGTGTTGGCGCTGAGGTCGAGCACGGCCGCAATCTCCTTGTTGGACTTGCCATCCACGATCATCTGCAGGACTTCGAGTTCGCGAGGAGTAAGGCCGGCGTGACGTCGGCCTCGAAGCGCGGCCGGCCGCTTGAGCTGCGAATCGAGCACAGATTCGCCATTTGCTACTCGCCGGATCGCCGCGCCCAACTCCAGATCCACGGCATTTTTCAGGACATATCCACGCGCTCCGGCCTCGAGCGCCTGCCGTACCAACGTTTCCTCTGGATGCATGCTGAGCATGAGCACCAATGCTTGTGGGTTCTTTCCAAGAATCTGACGCGTAGCTTCCAATCCGCTCATCCCAGGCATGGCGCAGTCCATAACAATCACGTTGGGATGCAACTCCTCTGCCAGTTTGACCGCTGAAGAGCCGTCACCTACCTCTCCAACAACCACAATGTCCGGCTCATCTTCCAGAATGCGCCGGAATCCTCGCCGCACCAAGGCGTGGTCGTCAACCAGCAAAACTGAAATTCTATCCGGCATCGGAATTAAGCTTCTCCCTTGCGACTCGTAATCGAACCAGCGTCCCGCGTTCGCTCTGTGCGGGCTGCAAAAATTGAACGGTGCTACCTAACAGCTCCGCGCGTTCGCGCATCGCCACCACTCCAATACCCTGGGTTGCAGATCGTACGTCAAAACCCTTGCCGTGATCTTCCACCTCGACTTCCAGAGCCTGCGGCAGAAAGCGCAGACGCACCCAGGCTTGCGTGGCCCCCGAATGCCGGGTCAGGTTATTCAAAGCTTCCTGCACCACCCGATACACATGAATGGCGGCGTTTCCATCGACGCGAAAAGGCTCCCCTGATTTTTCATAGAATACGCGAATGCCGGCTTGCCTTTCCACCACCGGCAAATACCAATCGAGTGTGCTCTCTAGTCCAGTTTCCTCGAGCATCACGGGATGCAGGGCCTGCGAAAGGCTGCGCACTTTGTCGAGCGCGCTTTGGATGATTTCACAGACTTCGCGCAGTTCGCTGCGCAATTCCGGTTTCTCGGGCGCCTGATTGCCGGCGCGAGTGAGCATAACGCCCACGGCGGTCAGAATCTGTCCGAACTCATCGTGCAATTCGCGCGAAATATGACGCAAGGTGGATTCCTGGGTTGAAATGAGCTTCTGGGCCAGTTCGCTGCGTTGCCCGGAAAGCGTCGCCAGTTGTGCGAACAATTGCCGGTTCGAGCGGATCAGATAAAGGCTGGTAAACAAAATCGCGATCAGGGTCGCCGCCAAAAACAGATACACCTGCCGCTGAACGCGGTCATAAATTTGCGCGATGCGGGCCGCGGCCTGCTCTTCGCTTTCATTGTTCTGTACCAGCAGACGGGAAATTGCCGTGCTCAGCGCTTCCTGCCGGGCCCGCAGCGAGATTCGAATCTGCGTCCTCGCTTCCGCCTGATTGGCGCCCTGCGCCAGCGCAAAGGTCCGATCCACAGCGTCCCAGAATTGCGCAACGGAGTTCTCCAGGTATTGCTTCTGTTCTGGAGTGCGATTCACGGGAGAAACCTGCTGTTCACGGCGCAGCGCGTCGTCCAGATCTGTCCGTACGCGCTGAAATTGCGCCGACCACGCGGTCAGGGGATAGGGCTCATCGTTGTCCAGCATGTCGCGCATGGCCAGCGCCAAAGAGTTCAAATCGTTCTGGATGCGCAGCAATTGCAGAGAGTCTTTCCGGTTGCGGTCCACAAGATTGTTCTGCAGTTCGCGCAAGCCCGAAATCTGCCGCGTGATGTATCCCGAATATGCCACCACGGCCGCGAGGGTGATGATCAGCCCCAGGAATAGCCCGGGCGTCGGCGACCGGTGAGGCGCAGGCGAATGGAGCACGCTCCGAGAATACAACGTGGGGCGCTTGCTGCCCAACATCCGGCCGGGGCTGCCGCGAGCATTCATTCCCCGCGCAACCTCGGGCGCGCAATCCCGCACTACCACTCCGTGGCCCTCACCCTAACTCATTCCATGATGGCAGACCTCAGTAATTCCACGAAAAAACTACCTGACTCAACTGATGATGTGGTTTCGTCGATATAGGAAGTGCGGACGTATCCACCATGCCACTAAGTCAGCTGCTGAACAGTTCCCCACAGGAGTTAAATGCAGAACTCCATCTGATCCTGAATGCCATCGTCGAGGGTGTCTGCGGTCTGGATGCCAGCGGGATGGCGATTTTCTGCAACGACGCACTGCTGAACATGACCGGCTATCGGGCTGACGAACTGATTGGAAGAGATTTTCACGAGTTGCTTCACAATCCGCACGATCGAACGAAACATTCGGAGAAAGAGTGCGCCCTTCGCAATGCGCTGGACTACCACCAGGCGGCTCACGCCACATCGGAATTACTTTGGCGAAAGGATGGAACAAGTTTCACCGCCGAATACTGGGCGCATCCCCTGCCACATCCGTCGGGCCGAATTTCTTACGTGGTCACTCTTCAGGATCTGACCGAGATAAGACAGGCCCAGGATGTTGTTCGCCAAAGCGAGGAGAAGTTTCGCAGAATATTGGGAAGTATCCCGGATGTGGCCTGGACGTCGGACCGCCACGGTCGACCGATCTACCTCAGTCCGAAGATGGAAACTATATTCGGTTACACGAAGCAGGAAATCCACGCCAGCACCGAACGTTGGCTGGGACGCATCCACCCGGAGGATTTTGGCCGCGTCAATCAGGCCTATTGCGCTCTTTTTGAGAGCCAGAGCGTCTTGGACGAGGAATATCGCATTCGCCGAAAAGATGGGACCTGGATCTGGGTCCACGACCGCGCTATGGGCACGCGAATGGAAAATGGAGTTCTTTGTGCCGACGGAATGCTGCGCGATATCACGCGTCGTAAGCGGGCCGAATTAGAACTACAGTCAAAGACCGCGTTGCTGGAGGCGCAGGCGAACTCCACCATCGACGGCATCCTGGTTGTGGACAGTCGCGGACAAAGGCTGATGCACAATCGGCGCTTGAGCGAGCTGTTCCATATTCCTTCTGACAAATTGGCCGACAGCGACGACCAGAACATGCTCCGTTATGTCGTAACGCTTCTCAAGGACCCCGACTCCTTCATGGCCAAGGTCAACCACCTTTACAAACATCCTGATGAGACCAGCCGCGACGAAATCGAGTTCAAGGACGGAACGATTCTGGACCGCTATTCCTCCCCCGTGATCGACACGAACGCTATTTATTACGGGCGGATATGGACCTTTCGCGACATCACCGCGCGAAAACGGAACGAGGACACCCTCCGCCAACTGTCCATGGCGGTTGAGCAAAGTCCCGTCTCCGTCGTCATCACCGACCCGCAAGGCGACATCAGCTACGTAAATCAAAAATTCACGGAAAGCACCGGGTATAGCCCCGAGGAGGTCCTGGGCAGGAATTCGCGCTTCCTGAAGTCCGGGCGTAACGCACCTGAGGTTTACCGGAACCTGTGGTCCACGATCGCGCAGGGGCATGAGTGGCGCGGCGAGTTTTGTAATCAGAAAAAGAATGGCGACGTCTATTGGGAGGCGGCAACGATTCGCCCGATTACCAACCCAAACGGCGCCATCACTCATTTCCTCGCCATCAAGGAAGACATCACCGAGCGCAAGCGGGCGGAGGAGGAACTGTTCAGGTCGCGCCAGATGCTGCAGTCCATTCTGGACGCCATTCCTCAACGCGTCTTTTGGAAAGACCGGAACAGTATCTATGTGGGCTGCAATCGGGCGTTTTCGGCCGATGCGGGTTTGGACTCTCCGGCAGCGATTATCGGCAAAAGCGATCTTGACCTCGCCTGGAGCGGGACGGCGGAACTTTATCGCGCCGATGACAGACTGGTAATGGAACAGGGATCGGCCAAGCTCAACTTCCACGAACATCAGAACCGGCCCGACGGAAGCGTCCTGTGGCTGCAGACCAACAAATTGCCCTTGCGGGACCGGGAGGGCAAGGTGACCGGCGTCGTTGGCACCTACGAAGACATCACCGACCGCAAGCAAGCGGAAAATGAACTGCGGCTGACACAATTCGCGGTAGAGCATGCCTCGGACGCTATTTATCGGGTGGGTCCACAAGGCGGTATCGTCTACGTCAACGGGGAGGCTTGCCGCGCTTCCGGACATTCCCGCGAAGAGCTTCTGTCTCTGTCGATTCCGGATATAGCTCCTCTTTTCCCGAAAGAAACGTGGACGACGTTCTGGGAGGACATCAAAACGCGGGGGTCGGTGACCTTTGAAACCGTGCAGAAAACGAAACAGGGAAGGGTTTTCCCGATCGAGGTAACGGCGAACTATCTGGAACTCGATGGACAGGAATACGTCTTGTCCTTCGTGCGCGACATCACGGAGCGCAAGCGGGCGGAAGAAGAGGTTCGGGAGAGCAACGAACTGGTAAGGCTGGTGCTGGATTCAGTCCCCGAGGCGGTCTACGGTATCGACACGCACGGCAAATGCACATTCTGCAATCCCTCCTGCCTCCGGCTATTGGGTTATCAGGAGCCTGCGGACTTGTATGGAAAGGACATGCACGCGCTGATCCACTATTCCCGGCCGGATGGAACGCCTTACCCCGTGGAGGAGTGTCACATCTACGAAGCTTTCCGCCACGGCCAGGGCACTCACATCGATAACGACGTCCTCTGGCACCGCGACGGCACCAGCTTTTCCGCCGAATACTGGTCGCAGCCGATACACCGGGGTGAAAAGATAATCGGCACGGTTGTGACTTTCCTGAACATTACGGAGCGCAAGCGGGCGGAAAAAGAACTGCGGCTGGCGCAGTCCTCGCTGGAGGCTACGTCGGACGCTGTGCTTTGGATGGACGTGCAAGCCCGTATCGTCTACGCCAACGAAGCAGCCTGCCGTTCTTTAGGGCACTCCCTCGAGGAGCTTCTTACCCTATCGATCCCGGATATAGGTCCACTTTTCCCGAAAGAACTTTGGCCGGCGTTCTGGGAGAAACTCAAAACGCTGCGCTCGATGACCTTTGAGACCCAACACCAAACCAAACCGGGTCGGGTCTTTCCGGTGGAAGTAATGGCAAACTACCTGGAGTTCGACGGGCAAGAATACGGCGTTTCCTTCGTGCGCGATATTACCGAGCGCCGGGAGTTAGAAGGCCAGCTTCGCCAGGCGCAGAAACTCGAAGGCATTGGCCAGTTGGCTGCCGGCATCGCCCACGAAATCAACACCCCCACGCAGTTTGTAACCGACAATCTCACGTTCCTGCGCGATTCCTGGAAGGCCGCCGGCCAATTGTTGGATCTGTATCGTACCGCGATCCACAATGCCGCAGCAGCGTTGCCGCCGGACGTCGTCGCCGCACTCGAACAAGCCGAACGAAACTGCGATCTGGAATTTATTGCCGCCGAAATGCCCCGCGCCATCGACCAGAGCCTGGATGGAGCACGCCGGGTGGCCAAGATAATTCGCGCCATGAAGGAATTCTCCCACCCTGATTCGGCCGAGAAGACCACGACCGATCTCAACCGGGCAATCAAGTCCACCATCACTGTGGCCAGCAGCGAATGGAAACATGTGGCTGAAATCGTCACCGATTTCGATGAGACTCTGCCTCCCATCGTTTGTTATCCCGGCGATATCAACCAGGTCATTCTGAACTTGCTGGTGAACGCCGCGCATTCTATCAAGGAAACCGCAGCCGAAGGTGCAATGGGCCGGATTACGATACGCACGCGCAGCCGTGGCGAATACGTGGAAGTCTCGATTTCGGACACTGGCGGCGGAATTCCCGAAGCCATCCGTAACCGGGTGTTCGACCCCTTCTTCACTACTAAACCGGTGGGCAAAGGTACCGGGCAGGGCCTGTCGCTAGCCCACACGATCGTTGTCAAGAAACACGCCGGCAAAATCTGGTTTCAGACGGAGATGGGCCTCGGTACCACCTTCTTTCTCGACCTCCCGATATCAGCCACCGATTCCGCGAAGGAGAATTGATGCCTAAGCAAATTCTTTTTGTCGACGATGATGACCTGATCCTCAATGGCCTCCGGCGGGCCTTGCACGGAATGCGGCAGGAGTGGGAGATGCATTTCGTTGACAACCCTGTTACCGCGCTCAAGACCATGGATGAGCGGGACTATGACGCGATCGTTTCCGATATGCGTATGCCCCAGATAGACGGCGCGCAACTGTTGGAACAGGTAAAGGAACGTCATCCGAATGTCGTCCGCCTCGTCCTTTCCGGGCAGTCGAGCCGGGAGGCAGTTCTCCGTTCCATTGCGCCGGCTCATCAGTTTTTGTCGAAACCTTGCGATCCCCAGGAGTTGGTGCTCCGGCTCGGCCAGGCGTTCGCCATGCGCGATCTACTCTCCAGTCCAGCGTTGCAGACCATCGTCTCGAACCTGCGTTCGATCCCGAGCCTGCCGACGCTATACGGTGAACTCACGGCAGCGCTGCGTTCGGAAGACCCCTCGCTTGTTCAAATTGAACGGATCGTTGCAAAGGATGTCGCGATGGCGGCCAAGATTCTGCAATTGGCGAATTCCGCCTTCATCGGCGCGCGAGGACGGGTGTCCAGCTTGCTCCAGGCGGTGTCTTTGATAGGAACAGAGACGGTGCGCACGCTGGTCTTATCGGTTCACGTCTTCTCGCAGTTCGACGGCAATTCCGAAATCGCCGCCTACCTCCCCGCGCTTTGGGACCACAGTGTCGCGGTGGCGTCCCTCGCGCGGCATATCGCCACTTCGGAGTGCAGCACCAAGTCTATGGCGGAAGAGAGTTTTACGGCAGGGTTGCTGCACGATGTCGGCAAGATAGTTCTTCTCGCTGAGATGCCCCACGAGTACCGTCACATTCTTGAGATTAATCAGGGTTCCATCCTGAATCTCGAACTCGAGCATCTGGGCTGCACGCACGCCCAAGTGGGCGCGTACCTGATGAGCATCTGGGGCCTTCCCGTACCTCTGGTACATGCAGTCGCCTTTCACCACTGTCCCGCCCAGGCAGCGGAGACGCAGTTTTCGTCATTGACGGCGGTCCACGCCGCCGATGCCATCGCCGGCATGACGGATGTGTCCTCCCTGAACCGCGACATTGAGCTGGACTTGGACTATCTGGATCGCCTCGGTCTGAGAGAAAGAGAAGCTCGTTGGCGCAGTTTCCATGAAGAGCAGATGGTCGCAACGTCCAAAGGAGGTACTGGTGAACGAAAAAATCCTGTTTGTGGATGACGAACCCGCAGTGCTGCAGGGTTACCAACGCGTGCTCGGCAAGGAGTTCCCTTCCGACACTGCCGCCAGCGGTGAGGAAGCCCTGACCTTTATCGCGAACAATGGACCTTACGCCGTCGTCGTGTCCGATATGCGCATGCCGCATATGGACGGCGTACAGTTCCTCTCCCGCATCAGCATCCTTTCGCCTAACACAGTCCGCGTTATGCTTACCGGCTATGCCGACCTGCGCAATGCGATCGGCGCCATTAACGAGGGACACATCTTTCGCTTCTTAACCAAGCCTTGCGGAGCCGATGTTCTTAAGAAAGCTCTAACTTCCTGCCTCATGCAGTATCGCATGATCACTGCCGAGAAAGAGCTGCTGGAGAGCACTCTGATGGGCACGGTCAAGGTTCTAGCCGACGTTCTCAGTCTCGCCAGTCCAGCCGCATTTAGCAGGGCCATGCGGATCCGGCGATACATGCGGCACATGGTCACCGAGCTTGGATTGGATCCTCCATGGCAGTATGAAATCGCAGCCATGCTGTCCCAGCTGGGATGCATCACGCTCTCCCCTGATGTTATTGAGGCCGCCTATAGCGGGAAAGAGTTGTCCCTGGAACAACGGACATCCTTTGACATGCACCCGAGCGTGGCACGAAACCTATTGAGCAATATTCCACGGCTGGACTGCATCGCCTGGATCATAGGGCAGCAGCGCTTCGGCGCAGCCATGCCCGACACACAGGTATCGCCCAGCCTGAGAATCGGTGTCGACATCCTCCGCTTGGCTATCGCTTTTGATGACCTCAAGATTCGGGGACATGACGACACCGAGGCTCTATTACAACTAAAGAAAGATCCTCAGTTCGACCCCGAAATTGTGCTGGCGCTGGACAGTCTTCGGAACGAAACGAGCAAATGGGGACTACAAGATGTGCGCATCGCCGACCTATCCGCCGGAATGATCCTTCATGAAGAAATTCGCACCAAGGTCGATACGCTTCTCGCTGGACCCGGCCAGGAAGTCACCTATCCGCTTATCGTCCGTCTCAATACCTTCCATCAACGACGGGACATTCCCGATAAAGTCCGTGTGTTGGTTCCCAAGTTCCTGGCACTCGGGCAGACATTAGAGCAATTCGCGAAGAGTCAAGCGCGCTCGTCCTTTAAAGCAAACGGCAGCGGCCGCCGATAAGAGGGGTGGGATGATTTTGCTTTGCCAATCCACCTGGAAATGCGGAGAGCCCGGAGCAAAACGACGCGCGCTCTGAATGGACTCACTGTCGCTCTGTATGACGTCAGGAAATGAGAAGCGGAAGAGCGGAATGCCATGGCTGAAAAGATCCTTTTCGTGGACGACGATCACAATATCCTTGACGGTTATCGGCGCGGTTTGAGCCGGGAGTTTCGGCTGGAGACTGCCACCGGCGGGGAGCAAGCTTTGAAGCTCCTTGCTGAGAATGGCCCCTATGCAGTCGTCGTTTCCGACATGCGTATGCCCGGGATGGATGGCATTCAGCTCTTGTGCGGCATCAAAGCCCAGTCGCCGGATACTACCCGCGTCATGCTTACCGGCAATGCGGACATTGACATGGCGATTGACGCCATCAACGAGGGCAACATCTTCCGCTTCCTCAACAAACCCTGCAGCAAGGAGTTGATGGCGAAGACGCTGGCCGCCGCCCTGGTGCAGTACCGGCTGGTGACCGCCGAAAGGCAACTGCTGGAACAAACTCTCAGCGGCACCATTCAAGTGCTGACCGACGTGCTCAGCCTGGTGAATCCAGCGGCATTTAGCCGCGCCGAGCGAGCGCGCCGGTACATTCACCACATCGTCACTTCGATGAAGCTCGGCAACCCCTGGCAATACGAGGTCGCCGCCATGATGTCCCAGCTCGGCTGCGTGACTCTTGCTTCCGAGACAATCGAGGCCGTGTACAGCGGTGAGACGCTCTCCGCCAATGAGCAGGCACAATATGATGCCCATCCCAGTGTGGCCTATGGTTTACTGTCGAAAATCCCGCGCCTCGAGCCGATCGCCTGGATGATCGAGCACCAGAACCGTCCCGTCCGCGAGGACGAGGCCTCCGAACGTTCGGACATGCGGTTGGGGGCGGAAATCCTCCGGCTAACTTTGGCCTATGAACAGCTCATCCATAAAGGGGCCTCGCGAACCGAAGCGGCTCACCGGTTGGCCAGCCAGAACAAGAGTTTCAGTCCAGAGTTCTTCGAGGCTCTGGTGACATTGGATCCGAACGCTGAAAACGGCGAAATCCGAAAATGCCGGATGGACGAGCTTTCACCCGGCATGATCATCCAGGAAGAAATCCGTACCATCGATGGAGCATTGCTCATCGCCAAGGGTCAGGAAGTCACCCCACCGCTCATGGTCAAGCTCAAGAATTTTCACGCCCGCCGCGCCGTCACAGGAGACGCGACTGTCTCGATGCCCACAACTACCCTGTCCTACGTCAAGGGCGCTTTGTAGGAAATTGCCGTACATCGAGGTCTTCCGGGAAGCCCACCGAGCCGCCGCTAGTCTGCATCCAGACCTGCCAGGCGCGAATTCTGGTCAAGACTCCGTGCATCCGTGCCGATGGATTAATCGACAGATAGCGAGCCCTCAACGTGGCCCCCGGCAGACAGACTTATTGCATTGCGCTGCTTTCCTGGATATTACTGGCCGCCCTCGAAGGGGCGTGCGGTCAGACCAAAGACATCATGGATCTGAACCCCGAGGAACTCAAAAGCGTTCAGGTCTATAGCGCGTCGATGTACTTGCAAGATGACCGTGAAGCGCCGTCCTCGGTGACCGTCATCACCGCCGACCAGATTCGCCAGTTCGGCTACCGGACCTTGGCAGACGCTCTGCAAAGTGTCGGAGGATTCGACGTTACCTATGACCGGAACTACGCCAATGTCGGTGTGCGGGGGTTCTCCCGGCCCGGTGGGTATAACGATCAGGTTCTGCTGCTCGTCAACGGGCACCGCTTCAACGACAACGTTTACAACTCGGCGCAAATTGGTACTGAGTTTCCCCTCGACGTGGCCTTGATTGAGCGCATCGAGATCGTTCGAGGCCCCAGTTCCTCTCTTTATGGCGCAAGCGCGTTTCTTGCCGTCATCAATGTAATTACAAAAAGCGCCCAGACCGCCGCCGGGCTTGAACTCTTCTTCGAAGCAGGCGGCTTCGGCTCTTACCGTGGACGCTCCACCATCGGCGGAAACTATCACGGAGTGGATGCGTTGTTTTCCGGTACGATCTACGACAGCGCTGGCCCCGCTCGCCTTTTTTTCCCCGCATTTGACAGTCCCGCGACAAATAACGGAATTGCTGACGACGCCGATAGTGACTCCTCGAGAAGCTTCTACGGCAGCCTGCATTTCCGCAACTTTACTCTGGAGGCGCTGGCTTCGACCCGCCAGAAAAGCATACCGACCGCGTCATTTGGACAAGTTTTTGACGACCCTCGCAGCGAAACCACCGATTCCAGCGGTCATCTCGACCTGCGCTACAGTCGCGTGATTTTTCAGGACGCAGAGTTCACCGCCAGCGTCTATTATGACCGCGCTCTTTACCATGGAGTCTATGTC
>JBAVAA010000586.1:0-2684 GCA_049585515.1 Terriglobales bacterium
CTGCACCACCAGGCGTCCACCGGCCTGCACAAAATCGAGCAAGCGCTGGTTGTTTGCAATCACATCTTTCTGGGTGTCATAAGCTCGAATTCCCAGGACGATGGTCTGGAACCGGCTCAAATCTTCCGAGCCGAGTTTCTCTTCTGGGATCATCGCCACATTGATCCCAATCTGTTGCAGCACGGTGGGAATCTCGTCGCCAGCGCCCATGATATAGCCGACCTTCAGGTCTTTCGGAACTTTCACGTCGACAACGCTGACACGCTGCACTGCCGGTTGATAGTAGTAGGCTGCACCAATGTCCGCCCGCGTCACCAACGTGTAACCCTCGCTGTAGGTGTTGCCGCCGACGTCAAGAAGAGCCCGAACCTCAGTCCGTCCCTCTTTCAAACTGGACGGAGAAAGACTGAACACAAAATCCTGCTTATCGCGTTTCGGAAGATTTACGGTCAACTGGCGCGGTTCGGATGTCCACCCATCCGGCAGTTGCAGGCGCAGTCTTCCACTCGGAACTCCCGTGAGATTGGAACTGACGCCTACTTTGACGGTTATTTTCTTTCCAGCCTCTACCGGCAGAACCTGCTCATTGGGTTCGAGATTCAGAGAGAATGCGGGGGCGACCGCCAGCGAGGTTTTGTTCGTCTTGCCGTCTTCATCTACGAATGGGACGAGCACTGTGGCAGAAATTTCTCCTGTGCGTTCAGGCTTCGCGCCTACGTGGTTCCTGATTATGTCTGGTACCGGCGAATGTCCTCTCCGCTCCACGGTTTCGTATCGCACGTTGACCCGCAGTGGCGGCGGTGGCAGAGGCAGGGTTTGGAATCTCTCGTCATCGATGGTATTAAGCGCCTCAGTTTCGGGGTCGTCGCGATGCCAATACGGACGAGTCGCCGGTGCGTCGACTGGAACCTGCAGCGCGAAGTTGGCATAGTAGGTTTGGCCGGGAGCGATCATCATTTCACCGGCGTCGGCCTGCTTCACCCAGTCTTGCGACTGGCCCAGATCGGCGCCATCCACGATCAACCAATATTTCGACCCGTTATGGAGCCTGGCAATCACCTGGAACTTCTGTGTTGGAGAAACAACGGTGAGCGCATCTTTGAATGCCGGCACTGCGTTTCCGGAATCCCTCGAAGAACCGACGGTGGCTTTTAAGGACACATCCAGCGACAGGTTGAGTGCAGTCTGCGCCTGTTGTTGTTTTTCCTGGAGAATTGCCAATAAGTCCGCTTTCGCGGCGTCCGAGATTCCGCTGTTGTTTATACGAGCAATTACGTCATCGAGATTTCGTATCGCTTTCGCGAGTGGATCGGCAGCGCTGTCTGGATCGTCGCCAGCTTTGTCGGCGACATGCTTGATTTCGGAAGCAATTGATTCCAGATCTCGATGGAGCCATGGAACTTTCTTTTCTTCGTCACCCAGGCGCGAAGCCAGCCCCGGCAGCGTGGTGTCGATTCCGTCGAAGAAACTTTGTTCGTGCCCGTCTTTATCCTTTGGCGATTCGACTACGGAATCGATCAGCTTGTAGTAAGTGAACCGGTCGCCCGCGGGCACTGTGAAGTTGCCGACGCCCTGCGACTCCTGATGCCACAGGCCCTGCAATGCAAACTGCACGTAGGACGTGCCCAGCACCGGGTCGACCACACCTGTGTTCAGCCGCAGTGTGTAGTTCGCCGCATCGCAGGTCATCGCGCCGAAGCCGCACACATTGCCGATGTACAGCTTCTTCGGCTGCCAGGGGGCTAATCCTTCGGCGATCTGATCGGGGAAGCGCTTCGGATCTGCGGCCGCGCGGAACGCTTCTTTGGTCAATATTGCCGAGGCTTGATGATGGCCGTGTCCATCGCGATCCGTCCCTGAGAAGCGCGCTACCAGAACATCGGGGCGAAAGGTTCGAATCACCCGCACCATATCGCCGAGCGGGATGTCGTGGCCTTGCCACTTCTGAAATGTCTCTTCGGGAGTCTTCGAATATCCGAAGTCGGCGACCCGAGAGAAGCGCTGCTCGACACCGTAGTATCTGTCCGAGGCCAGCAACTCCAGCGTTCGGAGCAAGCCCAGCGCATCGAACAGATTGCTGCCTAGTTTGTTCTGTCCGCCTTCACCCCGGGTCAGGGTCATCAACAGGGTCGAGACGCCCTTCCCACGCGCCTCGAGCGTCAACATGCCACCGTCCTCGTCGTCGGGATGGGCCACGGTCTGCATCAGCCGCGCCGTTGTCTGCAAACGTCGGAGCATCAACTCGAGTCCCGCCGCACCGGTTTCCTGTGGAAGGGGATCGTAATAGTGATCGACGGCATGAAGCACCGCGGTCTTTTCCGTGGTCTTGTCCGCTGTCTGCGCGCCGACTGAGATTGTGGCCGGAGCCGCCAGCACAGCCAACAGCAGTGCTATCGTGAGCCCGGTGCGCACCAATCCACATCCGACCGTCTTTACCATTCGAAACATGTCCATCTGATGGATTTTACTGAATGCAACCGGCATCTTGACGCGAGTTGCGAATCCCTCGTTGCGCCCTGGAAGACAATTTCTGGGACAACTCATTTCTCGAAGAGCAACTCATAAGGGTGCCTTTGCCAATTTAAGCTCCTCCCGGTGCGGGAGAACTCGGTCGCCCCTCCGGGGCTTGATTCATTCTTCCCACTTTTCCCAGCGCCGAGGCGCTGGGCTATTATATTTCGCCC
>JBAVAA010000587.1:0-2617 GCA_049585515.1 Terriglobales bacterium
TCTGACGTTCGAGACAGCCTGAAGCAATTCACCGAAGTTTATGAAACGGTGGAGCAGAACTACGCCGACCCGGTGAATCCCGACAAGGCGATCTACAACGGCGCCATCCCCAGCATGTTGCACCAGCTCGATCCGCATTCGAATTTTTTCGATCCGAAGTCTTACTCCGCTCTGCGAGAAGAACAGCGCGGCAAGTATTACGGCGTTGGCATGACGGTCGGCCCGCGCAATAATAAGGTTATCGTCATCGCACCGTTCGTCGGCACGCCGGCCTATCGCGCCGGAATCCGTCCCGGCGACATCATCGCTGCCATCGATGGCAAGCCCACTGACAACATGAGTACCTCCGACGTCGCCGACCTGCTCAAGGGGCCAAAAGGGACCACCGTCCGCATCACGATGCTGCGCGAAGGCGCGGAGCATCCCCTCGAATTCGCGGTTGTCCGCGACGAAATTCCGCGTTATAGCGTTGACCTGCATTTCATGATCAAGCCCGGCATCGGCTATATGCACGTCTCCGGATTCCAGGAAACCACCGAGCATGAAGTCGCCGAAGCGCTTGATCAGATGGGCGACCTCAAGGGCCTGGTTCTCGATCTGCGCCAGGATCCCGGAGGGCTGCTGAGCGAAGCCGTAGGCGTTGCCGACAAGTTCCTGAAGAAGGGACAGCTGATCGTCTCGCACCACGGCCGGTCGTCTCCAGAGAAGCGTTACGTAGCCGCGCACGGCAACGGCGGAAAAGACTATCCGCTGGTAGTGCTGGTCAATCGCGGCACAGCATCCGCTGCCGAAATTGTGGCCGGAGCGATTCAAGATCACGATCGCGGCCTGATCGCAGGCGAAGTAACTTTCGGCAAGGGACTGGTTCAGACCGTTTATCCGCTCGCCGAAAACACCGGCCTGGCCCTGACCACTGCGAAGTACTACACCCCCAGCGGACGCCTCATCCAGCGCGATTACTCGAATCTTTCGCTCTACGACTATTACTACAATCGCGAGGGCGACGAGAATAACACCAACCACGAGGTCAAGCTGACCGATGGCGGACGCACGGTTTATGGCGGTGGAGGCATTACTCCCGATGTGAAGCTGCCGCCTTTCAAGTCCAACAAATTTCAGGACGAGTTGTTGCAGCACTACGCGCTCTTTAACTTTGCCAAACGCTATGCGCTCTCTCACAAAATCACGCAGAGTTTCGAAGTAGACGACGCGCTGCTACAGGATTTCCGTAAGTTCCTCGACTCGGAGAAAATCTCCTACACCGAAGCTGATCTGATCGAAAATAATGATTGGCTGCGCTCCAATCTCAAGAGCGAACTCTACGTCGATGCCTTCGGTCAGGAAGAAGGTTTGAAAGTACGTGCCGAAACCGACCCGGACGTGATGAAGGCTCTCGAACTGATGCCGCAAGCGCGCGCGCTGGCCGACAACGCGAAAAAGGTGGTTGCGGAACGGAACTCGTCCCCAGCCGTAACCCGCTAGACAAGGCGCTCGATTCTCATTTGAAGGCCCGGGCAACCGGGCCTTTTTGATTTTTGATTGCGAAAAGCCCCACCTTCTAATCGGCCTCTGCATCCTATTTCTTTCTTGATTCGCGTCGCTTGATTCGTCTCTTTCTATGACCCAGAGTTTATGCCGCTTCGCTGCGCTCACATTCTTGCTGTTGTTGGTGTTCACGACGTGTACAGCCGAGCAGCCGAAGGCTAAAGGTGATATGTCCCCGTCGCCTTCCGTCAGCGGAAAACGAAGAGTGCGAGGTATTGGCAACTTCGGCGAAGTCACTCCGAAACTATTTCGCGGGGCTCAGCCCACCCAACACGGTTTCCAAACGCTGGCAAAAATGGGGATCGACATTGTTGTCGATACTCGTGGGAACCGCGCCAAAACCGAAGGGAAACAGGTGCGCCACCTCGGCATGCGATATGTTGCGATTCCGTGGCACTGTCCTTTCCCCCATGACGAAGCCTTCGCACGATTTCTGAAGCTGGTCCGGGAGAATCCGGACAAGAAAATATTCGTGCATTGCCGCCTGGGTGACGATCGAACCGGCATGATGATCGCCGCCTATCGCATCGCCGTGGACCGATGGACCGCGGACAAGGCAATGCGGGAGATGGAGCAATACGGCTTTACGCGCGTCCATCACTTCATTTGTCCTACGTTGGCATCGTACGAAAAAAACTTCCCCAAGCGTCTGGAAACCGCTTCCGCATTTCGCGGCGTGCGCTGATTCGCGGGTGGGGACTGGAGGTTCCTCTGGGAATGAGGACTATTCAGCCGATGCAGGGGTAGAGGTGCCATCGCTATGCGCGATCCGGCTCGTGTAACACTCTTCATGCACGGGATTGCCGTGTTCATCGCTGCAGATGTCGGATGACAACAGCGAGACGGGTTTCTTGCAGATTACGCAAGGAACCTCCGGCTCAATATGGCCATCCTTAGTTTCGCCGTCGACTTGGCCGTCCATTAACCCTCCATGTCGGTCCAACGCCGGGACCATCCCCAGCAGCGATCTGTAAAATGCCCTCCATGTTGACCGGAGAGGTACGTGCCCCACAGCAAGTGATTCGCATTTTAGTATGAGAGTGTGTTGCCGTTCAAGCGACTGATTCTAGTG
>JBAVAA010000588.1:0-2531 GCA_049585515.1 Terriglobales bacterium
GATATAGCTGGAAAATCAGCATCTCCAGTGGATTCGGGTTGCCGTTCTTAGCCTTCAGCAGATCGTAGAATCGGCTGAAAAAATAGCGCGCATCCTGCCGATTTAGGGGTTTCCAGCGACCCAGGAAATCCTGCCACTCGGTTAAAATCAGCTCCTCGGGGATGCCAGACTTGCGAAGGAGTTTGATCTGGTACTCCAGAAATCTGTGTCGGCCTCCGCTGATCGCATACAGCTTGCGGCCCAGTTCATCCCCTTCTCCATCCCATGGGAAGAGCTGCTTCGTAGCGCAACGCCCTGGATGCTTCTCCGCCCAGTCTTTATGTAAAACCACGCTATAGACACTAGATTGGAAGGACTGACGGCTTTTCAATTCCAGGAAGCCCGCATCTTCTAGTTCTTGAAGTCCACGGTAAATCTGCCTTCGCTCATAGCCGAGATATTGAGCGAGGTTCGGCGCAGAACAGAAGAACTGGTGGGAGTTTTTCGCAATCACGCACGCCAATGAATAGATCATCTCCGCCGCCCTGGTCATTTGTGCCAGATGCCATGTCGCCGTACAGTGATAGGCAGTTTCGCTAATGGAACTCTCGTCAACCATTGTTCAGACACTCCCACGTTGCCATTTTCCGCTTGACAGCTTTGCATGCTCGTCTATATGCTCGACTGTATATACTATTTTATCAGCGAGCAAACAATTAGGGAATGAACTAGCCAAGAAATACCCATGAATCAACGAGCACAACCAGACCGGGAAGCACTCTTTGCAGCATTGGAATTGTTTGTCAACTGTGGTGACAAAGCGGCAGACCTACATCGTTTTCGCCTGCAGCAGCCACAATTCTTCCCGGTTGAGTTCTATGAGCAGTCGGAGCAGTTGGCAAAAGCAAAGAAAGACACGTTCTTCAGTTGGCTAAAACGTCAACTCCGTACTGTCTGGGAAGGAAGGGACCCCGCAGGTATACGCCTGGCAGTCCTCTTGGGAATCAGGGACGTGAATTACGCCGGTATTCCCGAGGGAGATTTTGCGGCAGAAGCAACCGAACATGCGGTGATCTTCTCGGACCTCATCGACTTGAGAGATGCGCCTGGCGAAGATTCCACCACTCTCGGCGCTCATATGCTCTTCGCGTCTCGCATCACTCCCGATTGGCATGGGGGCAGGCTGCAATACGAGCCGACGATCGATTTTCAAGACGCAGTTTATGCCCTCATGAATGAAAGTTGGCGAGCACGAGTGTGTCCGATTTGCCGCCGATACATGATTGCGACAAAACCCGCGAACATGTACTGCTCCACAAAATGTACTGGGGTGGCAAAGCAGAAACGGAACTTGGAGTATTGGAGGAGCGAGGGTAAGGCGCGGCGAGCGAAGAGGACAAAGGCCAGCAAGAAAATTGGCAGGCGAGGCAGACACTAATGCGCGTGGCACTTTACAGCCGAGTTTCGACGCACGAACAGACTACCGCAGGACAACTGGACGAACTGCGTTCATACTGTGAACGTCGCCAGTGGGAGATCGTTGCCGAATACACCGACGAGGGAGTCTCCGGCTCTAAGGAATCACGACCGGGACTGAATCAATTGTTAGTCGAAGCCAAGCGTAGGAGGTTTGATGCAGTTCTGGTGTACCGATACGACCGGTTCGCTCGCTCACTTCGGCAACTGGTCAACGCCCTGTGTGAGTTCGACGCGCTCGGAATTCACTTTGTGAGCCTGCATGAAGGTGTGGATACAAGCACGCCGAATGGTCGTTTGGTCTTCGGGATTTTCGCCAGCATCGCCGAATTTGAACGCGAACTCATTCGCAGCCGGGTTCGATCCGGCATTGCTGCTGCTCGGGCTCGGGGCAAGAGGATCGGGCGTCCTGCTGCCGAAGTCTGTAACACAGAAATTAGAAAGCTACTTGCCAGTGGTATTTCTATGCAGGGCGTTGCTGACCAATTGGGTTGTTCGGCTGCTACCATCTGCCGTAGGGCGCGAGCAGTTGCGGGCTAACGCAGTTTGTTGTGCGATCTGTCCACTCCATGACGGGATTGTGAGTGTAATGGCGATTTCACTTACAACCTGGCGGGGGGGGTCTGAGTGAAATCGCCTGGTTTCAGCAGTTATCGTGGAAACATGCATTCGATTCGGCGTAAAGTGCTGATGTGAAGCGTCTCTTCGTGATTGTTATCGTCTTTATCGCGGTGGCAGGCATCGCACTTCGTTTCTGGGGCAGTCACACTCCACGACAACAACGGGCGAGTAAAGTTCTCGTCCTGAAGATCGAACACAAACTTCTGCTGCTGGATGATGGCAACAACGTGATGCGTACCTACTCAGTTGCGATTGGCAGAGGAGGACTTGAGCCTAAGCAACGTCAAGGTGACCACAAGAGTCCTGAGGGGCTTTACGCCATAGATCATCACAAGGGAAACAGCCGATTTCATCGTGCGCTTCATGTGTCGTATCCAAACGATGCTGACCGAGAACGCGCACGTAAGTTAGGTGTGGACCCGGGCGGAGACATCATGATTCACGGCATCCAGAAC
>JBAVAA010000589.1:0-2608 GCA_049585515.1 Terriglobales bacterium
GCTGTAGCGCACCTGGAAATCGCTGCACCCTATGAATTCGGCAGCGGTGCCCGCGGCGCCGGCTACCCGGTCAACTATTTTCGGGCTGAAGCCTACTTACGCCTGAAAGACGGAGCCAAGGCCGCAGCCGAATACCAGAAGATTCTCGACCACCACGGCACCGACCCGCTCGATATGAGCTACAACCTCTCTCATTTAGGACTAGGCCGAGCCTACGCGCTGCAAGGCAACACCACAGCAGCCAAATCCGCCTACCAGGATTTCTTCGCCGCCTGGAAAGACGCCGATCCCGACGTCCCCATCCTGAAACAAGCCAAATCCGAGTACGAAAAACTGCACTAGCAATAGCACCAGTGATAATGAGACGCTCTCAACCGCTTGTCATCCTGAGCGAAGCCGAGCCAAGAGCAAAGCGATTGGCTCGACACAGTCGAAGGACCCCTACTCATCATCCCCACCCGCGCAGCCGCAGGGAATTCTCACGATGAATTGGAGCGATTGTCCCACTTGTTACTACGAAGGTTCCCTTAGAAGGCAATCAGAGTGCTACGCCCCCCGCGCCGCCCCACACTCCCCGCAAGGACAAACCTCCCGCAAATAAAACCACGAATAAATCCCCAGATCATGCCGATCGTTCCACGAAAACTTCAGCGCGTACTTTCCCACCGCCTCCGCCGACACCGCCTTCACCGTCGGCTTGAACATGGGCAAAGCCCCCGGCGCCAGCTTAGCCGTCTCGCCAGCCTTGCGTCCCGCCTTCGTCCGCTCATCCTCGCAAAGCGCGCAAGGGCATGCATCCCGCAAAAACGCAAACGTATAGACGGACCGATGCCCATCCTTCCACTCAATCTCCATCCCGGTCCCGGTTGTCAAATGAATCACCACCGACTTGGGATCATTCCCCAACCGAGGCGTCATATCAGTCTGAGGCATAGATTTGAGTATAAGGTACGCGTGTGGCGCGGACTCCTGTCCGCGAACGGCCTACACCATCAAACTCACCTTGGGCCGGACGCATTCTTCCGTCCTCGCCCTTGAATTTGTTTTGAAAGGCATGCCTTTCGCAGGCTGCTCAAGAATGCTTGCGGAAAAAGTCCGGCTTCGTGTCAGGGTATCGCTTTAGCAATACCGTACGTCCTGAAAATCAGACGCCCCTTTAGGGGCCGGGCATCGGAATTCGACTTTTTCCGCAAGCTGTGTCAGCCGTACCGTGAACCGGCAAATCAATGGCGGCTCTAGGATCTATGCGGCACGTCTCCCGCTGATCGCAGCAACCCCTTCCGGCGCTTCCGCCGTGCGCACGTGCTCCGGTCGAAATCCCATCCCAATCACGCGCGCGGGTATTCGCCGTAACCAAGGAAACCACTGCAGCAATTTTATTGGCAACGGAAGCCGCCGAATCTGTGTCTGGCCGCTTAGCACGGGCGCAAATATCTTCTTGTGGGCGAAGACCTGGATCCGTTGGATCATCCGCGTCGGGAATTGGCGGCGTTCTTGGACTGCCCGCAACACCTCATCGCCAACGGCACCGCGCAACAATGCAGGCGCCAGAATATTGGCGGCAGCCACGGCATCCTGTATCGCCAAATTGATGCCAACCCCGCCCACCGGAGACATCGCATGCGCCGAGTCCCCCAGGCATAACAGCCCGCTTCGCCACCACTGCCGCAAATGGTCGACCTCAACCGTCAACAGCTTAATGTCATCCCAGTCCTTCAGTTCCTCGGTACGGCCTCGCAGGAAGGGAGCCACACTGGCAATGGTCTCGCGAAACGCCGGCAAGCCTTCTTTCCGGAGTGCTTCGGCTCCGCCCTTTGGGATCACATACGCACATTGCCAGTATTCACCCCGGTTAATCGTCACCAGGATCTTCCCTTGACGAAAACGGCCCAGACTTGCCTCCGGGTCTCCTGGCTTTCGACTGAGGCGCATCCATAGCACGTCAATGGGAGCACCCAGGTGGATGACCTCCAACCCCGCCTTCTCACGCACGATCGAATGCCGTCCATCGGCTCCCAGCGTCAGGTCCGCGCGCACTTCCAGGATGGCTGTTGAAGTTTTTGCCCGAACCCCCGCAATGCACCCATTTTCTTCGATCAGACCGGTAACCTCGCATTCCATGCGCAAATGGAAGCCCGTATATCTCTTCGCTTTTTCGGCGATGAAGTTCAGGAAATCCCACTGCGGCATCAGCGCGATGAATTTGCACTGCGTGGGCAAATGAGAAAAGTCCGCGACCTTCACGGCGAAATCTCCGACTCGACCGCCGATTTGCGCTAACTCCTGGTGCGGCCGCCGTAGGAACTCATCGAGAATTCCAAGTTCATACATCACTTCCAGAGTCGAAGGATGAATTGTGTCGCCGCGAAAATCACGCAAGAAGTCCGCGTGCTTCTCCAGCACCACCACATCCACGCCCGCGCGCGCCAGCAGGAACCCCGCAATCATCCCCGCCGGTCCCCCGCCCGCCACGCAGCAGCAAGTCTTCACCTTCTCAATGGAGAGTCCTGTTTCTTCCATCGCAGCCCCCTTCCGGACCACATACGGTACTATCCGGTTCTGACCCAGCCGTCATGCCGCCTACATACGATGCTGCGCACCCGTACCC
>JBAVAA010000590.1:0-1791 GCA_049585515.1 Terriglobales bacterium
GGTCAATAATCCCGAAGAAGTAGTAGTTGGAGCCGTTCGGAACCTGGACCGTGTACGCAGCCGGGCTATGCGGCGGGCTAGCCTGGCTTCCCACCACATCGGCATAGACACTACCCGTGTTCTGGTCGTAGAAGCCCACGTACAACGGCCCGGTAGCCGTCTTATTGAAACTAACCGTGCCGGAGATCGTGTTAGCGGTCGGGGGCGCACCGATTTTCAGGCTGGTGGTGGGCGATGACCAGCTGCTGGTCGAACTACCCGCCACGCCTTGGGCGCGGAAGTAATAGGTGGTGCCATTGGTGAGCCCGTTCACGATCCATGGGTTATTGTTGCCGGTTGCCGGGAAACTCTTGCTACCGGCGATGGTGCTGAATGACGAACTGGTACTCCATTGCACGGTGTAGGAGGATGGCATCTCGATGCCATTGTTGTTTTGGATTTCCTGGAACGTGACCATGGCGCTCCCGCTGAATGCGCCAAACCCGTTGTTGCTACTCCAGGTCGGAGCCGAGCTGAGAACCACGGCCGCCGGATCGGTCAGCGTGACCGAGACGCCGCTGACGTTCGCATTCACCACCGTCACGTTCGAGACACTGCCCGTGGGATCGGACGCGTTTTGCGCGCCATAGCCCAGGGGATCCAAAAAGGCCTGCAACGTGTAAGTTCCGGCCTGTACGCCGTGGATGGTGAAATTCCCCGTTCCCGAAGTCAGTTTGATGCCGGTCCCCAGGTTGTTGCCGCAGTTACCGCAATTGTTACCGTTATTCGCCAGCTGCAGATACACCCATCCTGTCTTCGCGCCCCCGTAAGTCACCGTGCCGGATACCGTGTAACCCGTCGGCTGGTTGCTGATGACGATCGTGTAACTGTTGCTGACCGATGTATTTTCGCTGTCCGTGACCTGAGCCGTGAAGGTATAGGTTCCGGTCGTGTTCGGCTGTCCGTTGATGTTCAGGCTGTTGTTATTGTTGTTGAAGTTCAGCCCCGGTGGCGTGCTGCCGCTGATGATGCTCCAGTTGTAAGGCTGCAATCCGCCGCTGGCGTTCACCGTGGCGTTGTATTGGGTTCCGATGCTGCCATTGGGAACCGAAGACGTGGTGATCGTGAGCCCGCCATTGATGGTGATGCTCAGGTTGGCCGTAACGGATTGCGTCGGACCGCTCGAATCCGTCACTTTAGCGGTGAAATTAAACGTGCCCGTCGCCGTCGGTGTTCCGCTAATCTGGCCCGTGCCGGCATTGAGCGTAAGCCCCGGAGGCAGGCTGCCGGTGTAACTCCACGTGTAGGGCTGGACTCCGCCTGTGACCGAAAGGTACGCACTCGTCGAGTATTGAGTGCTTACCACGCCCGCCGGCAATCCGCTCGTAGTGATCTGCAACGGTGCGCTGTTGTTGACGACGAGAGTCAGATTTGCCGACGCATTGTGCGCCGTTGGCGTCTCCGAGTCTGTCACCTTGACCGTGATGGGGAAGCTACCCGTCACAGTCGGCGTTCCCGAGATCACGCCGGTCGCGGTATTCAAAGTCAGACCCGTCGGCAGGCTGCCGCTGGTGAGGCTCCAGGTGAAGGCGCCCGCTCCGCCGCTCGCAGCGAGCGTTGCGCTGTAGCTGTTGTTAATTACTCCTGTGGGCAGACTCGCGGTCGTAACCATCAGAGTTGTCGCGCTGATGGTGATGCTCAGACTCGCGCTTGCGGTCTTGTGGGTTGGCGATTCGTTATCGGTCACGGTCACAGTAAAGTTCGTGGTGCCCGTGAAAGTTCCAGTCGGTGTGCCCGAGATTACACCTGTGC
>JBAVAA010000591.1:0-4235 GCA_049585515.1 Terriglobales bacterium
GTTGTGGATGCACTGGGCGTTACCGGGCGGGATCCGGAGGGTGGAAGCGTGCCAAGGCCGGCAATCGTAATTTCATTGGCATTGTTGGTTTGCCACGTCAGCGTGGACGACTGGCCCTGCTGAACTACGCTGGGGTTGGCGGCTAGAGTGGCGGTCGGGGTTGCGGGTGCAGGCGCGGGTGGAGGCGGCGGCGTCACTTTGGCTGCTTTCTTGGCGCAACCTGCCAGGGAAAACGCTGCCGCCAGCACTGCCAGTAGAGCAAATGTCTTTATTCTTTTCTGGTTCATTGGATTCATCCTCCTCAATTATGCGAAGCAATGTTGGATTCGCTGTCGAGCAAAGGTCTGCCACACAACTTTCGCGAAGCCGCGAAGGAAATGCGTACCAGACAAACACTTCTGCGACTGCAACAAAAGTTGAGGGACTTCAGAACGTCAGCACAAGGAGAATCAGCAACGGAGGATGGCACTGCGCTCTGGCAAGGCGACCGAATCGAAGGGTTCCTCGGCAAGCACCTTCCAGGAGAGAACAACGACAGACAAAGTCAGACAATTGGCGAGGCATCTGAATGCGCCTTGCACAAAGAGGGTCCGAACACGGGCTGCGGCTTGCGCAGCCAGAAGCGCAGTAGCCGGCCCGTGAACCACCGAATAGGGGCCCTGCATGGAAGGGAAGAGAAAAATCGTCAGCACACAGAAAAGTGCCACGACAGCCAGCTCACATCCGATGCGGCCAGGGATCATCGACGTAAAATCATTATATCCTAGCAGTTGCGCCTGACGACGGGCCGTCCGCTTCCATACCGAGATGCTGCCCCTTTGTGTTGGCGGAAAAGACGATGGCGGGGTCTGGCACTCAGCAACAAACAATTTCTACCTCAGTAGCGAATAATTCCCAGTCGCGTCTTCGGTCTCCGCCACGCCTCGAAGTTCTGGATAGTGTTTCACCAGCGTTTCCGGCGCACGAACTTTCCTTCCATCCAATAGATGCCTCAATTCGAGCGCATTCACCGCAGCCTTCGCCTGAAAATGATTGTTCGCAATCACGTACGTTGACTCGGCCCGATGCGCGATGGTTTCGATTTTCTCCTTCCACTTCTGCAATTCGGCGGGCTTGTACAGATAGTTGTAACGGTCATCCCGATTGCGTTTATCGCTGTCGGACCCGTTCTCAAACCCGCTTTCGAACCAACTTTCATAGTTACGGCCATGCAGGCGGACGTATCCAACGCCCGACGTGACATGCTCGGTCGGGGCGAGCGAGCGCCCCAGCAGCGGCTGATCGATGTTGCAGAAGCCGACGTTATGGCGCATAAATTCGGCCAGCGTTTCGGGCTGGTTCCAGCTCTCGTGACGCACTTCGACCACCCTCGGATACTCGATGAACTGCCGCAGCAATTGCTCCAGGTATTCGCGATTGAGGCTGGTGTTCTTGAACGAAACAGGAAACTGGATGAGCAGCGCGCCCAGCTTGCCTTCGGCAGCCAGAGCGTCTAGGCCCTCGCGGGCTAACAATTCGTCCTGGGCATTGGGCCGAATGCTAGCGGCGGAAGTCGGCTCCATCACCGCCAGCGGAGAATGAGTGAATGACCGGTGAAGCTTTGCAGTAAAAAGAAAATTCGGATTTACCGCCGCCGCCTTACGAGACCATAGACGACCCAACTCCGGCCGTATGTGTCCATAGAACGAGGTGTTAATTTCAATGACATCGAAAAATCGAGCTAGGAATTCAACCGGATGGATCTTCTTCCGCGTGACTTCAGGCGGATAGAGAATCCCATCCCAGTCTTTGTACGACCAGCCGGCAGTTCCAATGCGGATTTGCGGAGCAGGGTCCATACGGGGGGCCAGATGTTCGCAGGGTAGCACAGAGCCTTAGATGGTTGAGCCTGATGATTTCGCGACTATCGCAGCACGCGGGCGAGGCGCCCGCGCCACACAGTCTTAGTTCAGTAAAGCAGAATGGCGACCCAGTAGGTTCCCGTCGGATACGCGGCATTGCGCATATAGCAGGCACCCACCGCAAACTGCCGGATGCTGGGATCGCGCAGCATGCTCACAGCGGCCGCCGGCAGCACCTCTGGACGGCTCTGCGTGTAGGTGATTATTCTTCGATTGTCGTAGGCGGTCGCCAAAAGGCGTGCATTCGGTGGGTTTTGCTGAGCCAGCGAGCAGACAGCCTCATCCAGCTTAGGCGGCGTTCTCTGGATAAGCTCCGGTAGCCCCGCCTGTTGCCGCAGCTCGCCGACGGTCCGGCCAATTAATTTGCCGCTCTGCTGCGCGGAGTACGTTGGTACCTCGTGCGCGAAATCCTGCACCACGTACAGCCGGCCTTTGCTCCAGATGGCTGCGATTCCCGCGAGGTTGAATCCGCGGTCGAGCAGGTTCTCGCGATGCGGCGGCGAATGCATCAGGGTTTCATTCGCCGTGGATGCGCTGGCAGCGTAGGCGATGTTTTCGCCGACTCGATCCATCTTCAGCGGGCAGGTCTGGGCAATTCGCTCGAGCAGCGACAGCTCACCGGGCAACCGGTGCTCAAGTTGCTCGGTCGCAACCATCCGCTCAGCATGAGCCCGCGCCGCCGCGCGCAGACTTTCATCCATGCGGAATGACGGGATGCCGGAGAGTTCGCGGTTTTTGTTGGCCGCTTCCAGCAGTTCGTTCTCGGCGGCGGAATCCTCACCAGAAGAGGCGCTGGCCACCGCATTCGAATGGGAGTTGGGATATTGGCTGCCGGTTTCGGGCGCAGCCGTCTGGGCGGCGCTGAGTCCGGAATGTACCGCCAACAGCGCGAATGAAACCAGCAGGGCCCGGAGCATATTCTTGGGGGAGGCACTGGCGTGGGGATCGCCAACAAAACTTCCGCTTTCCAACTCCCACGCTAGCTTCTAGAATTCAACTCAGCCACTTACTATGGAGACCGTTCTGCTGGTTACTATCCTCGTCGAAACCCTTGTCCTGCTTGGGTTCTCGGCCGTCATGCTACGCCGCATGGCGGCGTCCGCGCAAGTAGATGTAAAAGCGGAAGTTGCAGATCAGCTCGAAAGGTTCAATACCGCTCTTGGCCAGAAGATCAGTATCAGCACTGCCGACATGGCCAGTCGCCTGGAGCAGACTAAAGGGGACCTGCGGCAGCAGGTCACAGACCGCATCCAGCAAGGGTTTTCAGAGATTCGTGGTTCGGTCGAGCAGCAGCTCGCGGCGGGAAGAGAAGAACAAAAGCGCAGCCTGAGCGAAGGCCGCAGCGAAATGGCCGGTTCCCTTCTGCTCACCACGCAGCAGCTCAAAAGCGAATTCCAGAGCTTGAATCAGCAGACCGCGCAGAGTCTCGACTCGATTCGCGAGCGCGTGGATTCGAAGCTGATGTCGATCACCGAAAAGGTGCAGCAGAAACTCGACGAAAACATCAAGGAAGGATTTGCCCAGTTCGAAAAAGTTCAGCAGCACTTGAAGAACGCCGAAGAACAGCTGCGCGAAGTCGGCGCGCTCGGCCACTCCATCAACGATCTCAATAATCTGCTCAAACTCCCGCATCTGCGCGGCCAATTCGGGGAAGCAAGCCTGGAGCGGCTGCTCGCCGACTTCCTGCCCGCGCACATGTTCGCGCTGCAGTCGTCGCCGGGCGAGGGCGGAGGACGCGCCGACGCAGTCATTTATTTCCCCGACCGCAAGCTGCCTATTGATGCCAAATTTCCGCGCGAGCAGGTGATTGCATTATTTGAGAGCAACGACAAGGCCGAGATTGAAACAGCGCGCGTTGCTCTCGTGCGCGTGATGAAGGCGGAGGCCAAGCGCATTCAGCAGTACATCCAACCGGAGAATGGGACGACGGAAATCGCGCTCATGTATCTGCCCAGCGAAACCTTATATATGGAGGTCATCCGCAACCGCGAACTGGGCGACTGGATGAACGAGCAGCATGTTTTCCCGGTCTCGCCCAACACCTTGCTGATGACCTTGCACACGATTTCGTTGGTCCATAAGTGGTACGAGGTCGCCAGCCGCTTTGAGAAGAGCCGCGCCGAGCTTGCCAAAGCGCAGAAGTCGTTCGACTTCTTCCAGAACCAGTTTGAAAATGTAGGCAAGAACCTGAACAAAGCGCAGGAAGCCTTCGAAACCGCCCAGCGCCATCTGAAGAATTACCGAGGCAAAGTCTCCGCCCTGAGCGGCCAGGAGCAACTGGAACTGGAAACCTCCAGTCCAATCGAAAAGCCGCTGCCGTTGCTCGATAAGGCC
>JBAVAA010000592.1:0-3186 GCA_049585515.1 Terriglobales bacterium
CTCGTAATCTGCACTACCTCCCGCGAAATGGGCACCCACCCGGCGCCAGGCAGGCAGTGTTGCGGCGAATGGATTGTATCGCCGGCCTTTTGCGAGGGGAAGTAGGCGATGTAGAGATTGATCCAGGGTACGGACTGGGTCTCAGACTGGGGCGACTGCGATCGGGGCGATGGGGATGGGCTCGTATATTTGTAGTCCCGCAACAGAAATTCTCCCGGCCCCAGGATGTCGAGTGTCGCCTGGTCGAGGGGGTCGTCGGTTCCGATCCAACCATCGATCTGCAAGGGCAGGGAACTCAAGGACGCGCGCGGGGGAAAATACTCGGTAACGGAATGTGCCTGAAGGCCGATCGCCGTAGCCAGCATGGGCACAGCTACGATCCCGAAGCGAAGCGAGCTGAACCTCAAGCGGACATTACTTGCGAGGAGCCGTTGGCTGGGCGCTGAATCTCGAAATGCGAGATCACCGACTGCGAGATCGCGCGGAGCCGCGCCGCTGTCACCGATCAGCGAGAGCAGTCGGTGCACGGCGAACAGCATCAAAAGCGCTACTACAAAGATCAGCCATCCCCCCAGGGCATGGTAAAACCCCTCGGCTTTGTCGGGATCCCAATATTGCACCAGCAGGCCGGTGCCAAAGATGCGAAAGCTGTTGGCGGCTACGGCAATGGGAACGGCTGAGCATACCAGCGCCACTCGCACCCACATCCGCGTCTCCATCAGGTACCCGTAAATAATGGACAGGGTCACCAGAGACAGCAGCGACCGGATTCCACTGCAGGCTTCCGCAACGTTGAGCGGCATGGAAGCAAGCGTAATAACGTTACCCTCACGCAGCACAGGAACATTGACCAGTTGCAGAAGCGCCGTCGACAGCTTTGCGGCCAACATCTGAAGAGGAAACGTCACCTGCTGCAGGAGCAGGTTAGGAATGGGGATCATCAGGATCAGAAAAGCCCAGGGGAAGAGGACGGCTCGAAAGAACGGCCATCCCTCAAATAGGATGATCAAGCCAGCGAGCAGGATGAGGAGCGATACACGCGAGAAAAACAATTCCGCGCCGAGGACTCCCAGAGCCAGCATGAGCAGGCTGAGTATCACCAGGGGAAGACCGGCCCAGGACGGGGAAGACGGGATGCCTTGCAGGTTTTTGCGGTCCTGCCACAGAACAAACAATGCAAACAGGGGAACGAAGATGCCGTGCTGGAAATTGGGATCGCTATGGGGCCCGACCCATTGTAAAAAAAGGCGGGCAAGAATGGAGGCATACAGCCAGGCGATCAGCAGCAGCAGCGTCACAGCCTGCCAATGGGGCAGGCGCGACGACAAAGAACGCACCTGGGGGGTGGAGCGTTGCGGAGCCACCTGTACCGATTCACCCATAGAAGGCGATTGAATCTGAGAATATGCGAAAGTGCGCTTTCACGCAAAGTAAACCGCTAATCTCCCAGCGCACTTCGGGGCAGGAGCCGGGGTGACCTCCGGGGCGGTTTCAGCGGGGGCCGCGAGGCTGTGTGTGCCCTCGAAGGAGGAACTGGAAGTGTGGTAAACGAGCAGGGTCCATGTAGCAGGAAAAGATTTGCCACTATCCTCACCCGTGGCAGCCGATCCAGGGCGCGAAAAGGACTCCAAATTTTACTAGCGTAAGCAGAGAGTTGGCGGACATTCTCCCGTAGGCAAGGGGGAAGCAATGCCAGAGCATTACCAAAGTGTTGGGCAATAAATTTCCCATTTGTCCGCAATGTGGTAAGGTATGGGCGATGTTAGGATTCGCAGTTTCACTCGCAAGTCATTGACCGAGTAGGGTATATTATTTTAGTAACTTGCAAAGTTTTTGCCACCGGATTGGCAGCAAGTGTGCTCCAAACCGTGGAATGAAATTTCCCAAGACCTCACCCCCCGCAGTCTTGGGCCATGGCATCGCGAAGCAGAACAGTATGGATCTGGACAGAACCGAGCTTCTGGCTCCTACCATCCCGTCGAATGATAATGGCCGGGTTTGGGTCGAAAGTGTCAGTGCGGGCATGCGCACGGTGGAGGCCGTGATTCGCGAACTCTCGCAGAACGATGTGCCCATGCTGGTGGTGGCGGAGCGCGGTTCGGGAAAGGCAGCAGCGGCGGCACGCATTCATGAACTCTCCAGCCGTGCCGCGCAGCCGTTTCGCGTCTATCAGGCCCGTGAAGTCAGCGTTCAGATTTTAGCCGCCCGTGAGAAAGAGGGTGGCACCCTATACCTTCAGGAAGTCGGGGACCTGACGGCGGCAGTACAAAAAGAATTGGTCCGCCAGATCGGCTTGCAGGGCAGCGGCGATGCCGAGCGCCATGTGCCCCGTTTTATCTGTGGAACTTCACGGGAATTGGAGCCCGAGGTCAAGGCGGGCAAGTTCCGCGAAGACCTATATTATGGAATCAGCGGGGTTTGTTTGCGGCTGCCGCCCTTGCGGCAGCGCAAAGAGGATATTCCGGTGCTGCGGGACTGGTTTCTTTCGGCGGCGGCCCGGGATTTTTGCCGCGACGTGCCGGCGCTCAGTCCGGAAACCAAGAGTTTCTTCGTGGAATACAACTGGCCGGGAAATATTCGCGAGCTGAAAGACGCGGCGCGAGCGATTGTCGCGCTCGGCGACGAAACGCTGGCCATGGGGGGATTGCGGTCGCTGTTACGGCGGGTCGGCGGCAATGGCGAGAAAATTTCCCTGAAAGACGCAGCCCGCGCCGCCTCGCGAGAAGCGGAGCGGGAGATCATTCTGCAGGTATTGACGCGCACGCGCTGGAACCGCCGCCGAGCCGCGCAAGAGTTGCAGATCAGCTATAAGGCGTTGCTCTACAAGTTGAAGCAGATCGGGTGCGAAGAATACGGGGCTTGAGGACATTTGGACATTGAAACATTGAAACTGAGAGGAATCGATATGACATCGTTATGGAAAGCGGGCGTTGCGTTTCTGGCTCTGGCTACCAGCATGACGCTGGCGCAGGATGCGGCGACTCCGGCCCCTGCCAGTCCGGTTGCCGGCAAGGCGGATTCCGAGCAGGCCACTGCGAATCCTGCCGCGACCAACGCACCCGACAAGCCAGCCATGACGGCGCCTGAGAGTAAGGGCGGATCCGAATACGTGATCGGCCCCGAGGATGTGCTGCACATCGCCGTTTGGAAGGAATCGGATCTTAGCGCGACTTTGCCGGTGCGTCC
>JBAVAA010000593.1:0-2772 GCA_049585515.1 Terriglobales bacterium
GTGGCTCCTGATTCTTCAATTCGATCTCCATCGTGCAACTCCCCGGACGAAGCGGCGGCTACACGGTCCCCAGCCTTGAGCCCTTCCGCAACCTCGAACCGCCGTCCCTTGTCATCTTCGCTCTGTCCCGCCGGCTTGATCTGGCGCTCGTTGACGCGATTCCCATTGACCAGGAAAACCTTGTAGACGCCGTAGCGGTAGTTCACCGCCGCCTCGGGAACGGAAATAGTTTTTTCTTCCTTTTCGCTGGGGATCGACGCCTGCACAAAAAAGCCGGCTTTGAGACGCGCCTCACGATTCTCGATGATGGCCTCGGCCTCAAACGTTCGCGAGTCCTGCGAGACTGCGGGGTTGATGCGAGTGATCCTGCCATGAAACAAATCTGTCGGAAACGCCTCTACATGCAGGTCGACCACCGCTCCATCTTTCACCCATCCCGCCCATCTCTCTGGGACCGCCAGCCGCGCCCGCAGACGGTCCGTACGTACAACCACCATGACAGGGCTCTGCACTTTCAAGTATTCGCCGGGATGTACGTCGCGCGTCTTGATAGAACCGGGGTACGGCGCGCGGATGGTAGCATCGGCCAGCTTTTTTTCCGCGAGATGCTCGCTGGCTTCGCTCGAGATCAGCAGCGCCTTCAGACGTTCGACATCCTGCAACGCAAGATCGTAGGTGGCTTGCGTATTCTGAAATCGGCTCGCGACCTCATCGAACTGCTGCTGCGAAATCAGGTCGTCTTTGAACAATGCCTGAGCCCGTTCGTATTGCCGCTGGGCGTCGAAGCGGTCGGCGTCGGCTTTCCGGACCGATGCCAACTGGTGCGAATCCTGCGGCGGCGGGTCCTTCGGACCAAGACCAAGCTGGGCGCGCACCTGTCGCACCAAACCTTGTTGCCGGTCGACCTCAAATCGCAATTCCCGCTCATCGAGCAGAATCAGGGCCTGTCCTTCCTCGACCGTATCTCCCACATCGGCTAGAACTTCCGAGACACGGCCCTCCACCTCGGCACTTAGAATGCTTTCTTCAAGCGGGTAAAGAGAGCCCACCGCCTGTACCCGGCGCCGAGTGGTTTCCTCCGTGACCGTGTACAGATGCGCGGGTACCGCGTTGGGGCGGGAGGCAGCCGCGCTGTTCGCCCGGAAATTGGAGCAGCCGCCAAGGAGGAGCAGGGAGAGTCCGGCGACGGAGGCGCGTGACGCAGAAAACCAATGGCGTGAAGTAGTGGGCATGGTGCGGACAACAGTGTAACCCACGGCGCGCGGTTGTTGAGGTAGCACCGCCCCTCTAACAATAAACAATGGCGGCAGAGTCAAACACTCTTCGGACCCATGAATCTATTCATTCAGAGCAGGACAACTAAGGTAGTGGCGGAGAGGGATGGATTCTATTACCGCCTTTACCTGCAAGTCCCGATGAACACTACACTTCCTCGATAATACCCTGTGTTTTAGCAGGTTACAAGCAAATCCGAACTTCGGGTACAGTTTCTACAGTTTCCGCTATTGGCTGCGTTTCCCATAAAAACGGTATCACTGGTATCAGTCGCGGTGTCAAATTCGGGAACGTCGCGGTTGGGTTCGGCCAAAACCGTGAAAGACGGCCCACAAGCCATCCGTTCTCCGGTCAAAAGATCAATCGCGGCGTTCCCGCCTATGCAGTGTGCCGGTGGTGTGCCTCCTGCAACTTGCAGCCCCTGCCTTGTAATGACGGTGTCAGTCCTCAGTTTTTCGACCGGCCTCTGCCGTGTGAAGGCCGCGTGTGATTGTGAGCGCTCGCGTTCATTCTGCAACAAGGCTCGACCTATCAGTCAGTTGCTGGCGGTTTGATTTCGATGCAAGCACACGACAGTAGTGTTCATGGTCCCACGATGGTCCATTTATGGTCCGACCTCTGCCGCTAGGGCAGAGGTCATTTTCGTTTCACGACTTCACGTCCAACCTGCCCGGGAAGCCTTATGAGAGACTGAAAGTTGGTGTGAGAATCGCGTCGTTCTTGCCATTTCTACTCCCAGTGCCATCTTCGAAGGCTCATTACAGCTGGATACCGATCGCCCTTTCCTTGTCGTGCACGTTCAGTTTCCGTTCGCGACAGTTCTCTTTCTCGGAGCCAGATGAAGATCACAGGGACGGTGATGATCAGAGAAGAACTGCCCGTCATGACGCTGATCACGCTCGTGAGGAAGAACACCACGACTAGAGTAAAGAGCTTAGCCCCGGACACGCGCCTATGACAGCCAGGCCGATTTTCTGAGTCAGCCTGACCCGTCCCCTCAGCAAGCAGCGAAGTCTCTGACTTCCATGTTGTTCCTAGGGCGAGCTTTCTGGCTGCGCAGGTGGCCTGGCGGTCGTCGGCGAATCAGAGATAAGTACCTTCTTCACCGATTCATGAATTTCATTCGCGTGCGCGAGCAGTTGGCTAACCTGCCATAGCTGGGTGTCGGATAGCTTGGTCTTGAAGGAGGGCATCCCCGAAAGACGGATTCCATTTGCTGCTTTCCAGTAGGTCTCCGATGCCGGATCGTCGGTCACACCCTTACCACGGAACAATTGTGGCGGCTTCGGAAACATCGTTGTCGCATAGTCAATGGGTGGCTGCCCTGGGAGTCCGTGACACAAGGCACAGTGCTGTTTGTATACCCTCGCACCGGCAAGAAAATTAGGTTCGTCCGCGGGCACAGAAGATGGAGGAATGTGTTGCTTCTCAATATGCGCGTCCAGAGCCATATTCGCGAACTTCTTCTCAAACGGCATAGGTGGATCGGCCGTTGCG
>JBAVAA010000594.1:0-12509 GCA_049585515.1 Terriglobales bacterium
ATGCGAGTCAGCTGAGCGATTCGGATCCTTATCTCAAAAGCCTTCGGGTTAACTTGACCAGAACCTGCTTAAGCTCGGGAGGTCACAATGTAAATGGAATTGCCGAACCAGGGACGATTCCGAAACACTCCCAAAATCAGGGAAACGATCAACAGTGGCTGGTCAGCAACAGCGGATGAGCCTCTATCAGAAGGCCTTTATTCCCTTCGTGCCGGAGCAACCTGCCTGACCGAAACGACTGAGGCAGCATGACGATCCCCGCGCAAAAGCGAAATTCCATACTCCACCGCCGTCTCTCGTGCATCAAAGGCAGTTTCCTTGATAAAAAGAAGCGCATCCCCGACTGCGGTCTGAAGCAGTTGTGCCTCCTCGTGTCCGGCATTGATGGCGGCGATGATCTGCTCGGAGCGCAACAGCTTGCGGCCATATAGATGTTCGAAGATGTAATAGAGAGACATTCCCTCTAGATCATGCTTCTCGAAATCCTGAAAAATTTGTTTGGGAACGTAGCTTGTGGTGAGAGCCACAGGCTCGCCATCGGCGAAGCGCAGACGCTTCATCCTATATACCTGCTCCGAGAATGGAATCCTCAGAGCCTTAGCTACTTCAAGGGAGGGATATTCAACGTCGAAAGAGAGCAATTTTGTGGAAGGCACCAGCCCCCGACGACGCATCTCTTCGCTAAAGCCGTGGAGTTCTTTGAAATTCCATGGCACCGGGCCGCTTCCGATCACGGGCACCTTGCCTCTTTTAGTGAGAAGGAACCCTTCGGAACGCAATTTTTGAAAGGCGTGTCGAACCGGCATCTTACTGACTCCGAGCTGCTCGGCAAGAACAGCTTCTGAATAGAAGGTCTGGCCGGGCTTCAGATTGCTCTCTCGGATGAGCCGACGTACTTGCTCGGCAATCTGCTCGTAGTAGGGCACGAAACTTGAAGTGTCCAACGCAAGAACAGGTGGTTGCGGCGATTTGTCGCTCAGTGTGTCCAAGTCCTTGCTGATCCTCCTTTTGGACTTAGCATCCTAGTATATCAGGTGAATTCCTTTAAAAGTAATCGAAAAAATGTCTTGACAACATATTATACTATGATGTTTTAATGTCATGGTTATGCTAGACGACTCCGACGAAGGGGTGGAGTAAATCAACATGACAAAATTGGCTAAGATCGCGAGCTCGATCGTATTCGTCACGGTGCTTCTTTGCGGTTCGTGGGCGTGGGGGCAGGCCGTTGCCATTGCCGAGATTGAAGGCGTTGTCACCGACCCGAGTGGGGCCGCCGTGCAGGGTGCGCACGTCAAGGCCACTCAAACCAGCACCAATTTCGTGCGCGCCACGATTGCAGGCTCAGACGGCAGCTATGTGCTAGCCAATCTGCCGGTCGGTCCCTACATGCTGGAGGTGAGTAATAGCGGTTTCAAAACTTACGCGCAGTCAGGCATCGAATTGGAAGTGGGGAACAAGGTGCAGCTCAACGTGTCCCTGCAAGTCGGGCAGCAGTCAGAATCCGTCCAAGTGACATCCAACGCTCAGTTGGTTGAAACCGAACAAACCGCTGTTTCAACTGTCGTTGACCAGCAACGGATGATCGATCTTCCGTTGAACGGCCGCAATATCGAACAACTCATTCTCCTCGCAGGCGCGGCTCAATCGGTGCCAGGCGGGATTGCAAGCGAATTTGACTTAAACGCAAGCACAACCGGTAAGCAATGGCCCACCCTGACGCCAATAGCAATTGCGGGTGGTCAAGCGAATAGCACCAACTACCTTCTGGATGGCGCGGATAACGTTGATGCCTTCGTGAACGTCAGTGCGCCGTATCCATTTCCCGATGCCGTGCAAGAATTTAGCGTAGAGACAAGCGCCACTTCCGCTCGCTTAGGCGGCTTGCCCGGGGGAACCGTCAATGCGGTAACGAAGTCGGGATCCAACGCGTTTCACGGAGATGCATTCGAATTCCTGCGCAATGGCGCGGTGAACGCCCGCAATTATTTTTCGACAGCGTCAGACACCCTCAAACGTAACCAATTCGGCGGCACATTGGGAGGTCCTGTCCTCCAGAAAAAGTTGTTCTTCTTCGGCGGATACCAGGGGACACGTAATCGAAGCACCCCCCCGGATAGTATCTTCTTCGTCCCTACGGCAGCCGCGCTGAGCGGCGATTTTAGTACTCTCGAATCGGCTGCCTGCCAGTCGAGTGGCACTCCGGTCACGCTGATTGACCCGAGCACCGGTCAACCGTTCGGCAACAACAACTTCGTCCCACCCACTCGCTTTAATTCATCGGCGCTTGCGCTGTTGAAGTACATACCAGTGTCGACCGATCCCTGCGGGAAAGAAGTTGTTGGAATACCGTCCACGGGAGATGAGAATCAATACGTTTCACGTATCGATTGGAATGCTAGTACCAAGAATTCGGTTTTCGGCCGGTACTTCTATGACGGTTATGGGAATCCTTCGACGTGGGACGGAAAGGACATTCTTCCCGCCCAGAGAAGAGGACTTCAGGACCGATACCAAGCTCTGGTGTTGGGTGATTCTTACGCCTTGGGCTCGACTACTGTGAACTCGGTGCACTTAAGCGGAACCCGGTTGCGTATCCTGCGGGGCGCGCCAGCGAACTATATAGGTGATAAAACTCTAGGTATCAACATCTTCACGTATGCCCCGAATGAGCTGAATCTTTTTGTAAACGGCAAGTTCACCGCTGGCGGCCCTGGTCCGCCCCTGAACATGGTCGTTAATGTTTTTCAGGGTGCCGATGACATCGATATGGTCCGCGGACGCCATCATCTTTCGTTTGGCGTAGCGATACTCCACAGACTAATGAACGAACAGAATATCTCCTGTGCAACAGGGGTCTTCCGGTTTGATGGCGCGTTCACCGGCGATGCGTTGGTTGATTTTATGCTGGGCACCCCTTACAGCCTTTTGCAATGCAATCCCGACGCAGAGCACCCCCGGCAAACGATCGTGAGGGTCTATGCCGAGGACGTCCTCCGCATCAATTCTCACTTCACGCTGACCGCGGGACTTCGTTGGCAACCTTTCTTGCCGGTCTCCGAGGTCAACGGCAAAGGCGCCCACTTCAGTCAAGCAGACTTCGATGCCGGTATTCAGAGCAACCGTTTCTTAAACTCTCCCGCGGGTCTGCTGTTTAGCAGCGACCCCGGAATACCCAGTGCTTACACCAACAGGCGCCTTCGCGAATTCGCACCACACATGGGCTTGGCCTGGGATCCGACGGGGAAAGGGGTCCAGATAATCAGGGCGTCCTATGGCTTGATGTATGACAACCCATTTCTCTACTACAACCAGATCGCTTACGACGCGCCGCCTTGGGGCGCCGTGATCTCGTATCCGGATCCGCCGGGTGGGTTGACGAATCCTTGGGCGGGTTTTCCAGGTGGCAATCCCTTTCCGCTGGCCGGGGTTCCGTCGAAGGACGTCCCATTTCCCCTGTATGCGCAATATGAGACAATGCCGCTTCACATTCGCCCCACCTACATGCAGCAATGGAACCTCGTATATCAGCGCCAGTTGGGAGCTAACTGGGTTGTGTCAGCCACCTATCTCGGAAATAACACGGTCCATAAGTGGCTTTCGCAAGAGTTGGATACGGCCGTATATATTCCAGGAAACTGTACCGCTGGTCAATACGGACTCACGGCCACCGGTCCGTGCTCTACGGTCGCAAATACCAATAATCGCCTGCGTCTTGTACTACAAAATCCAACGTGGGGGCCTTATTACGGAGCCCTCGACACGCCATTGGATGAGGGTTCTGGCAACTACAATGCGCTTTTGCTCTCGGTGCGGCACCGGTTCAGCCAACATTTCACACTTCTTTCCAACTACACTTGGTCGCACTGCATCAACAATGGGGACGATCAAGGAGAGTTGGAGACCTCCCAATTTCAAGACTCGAATAACCCAAACGGAGATCGCGGAAACTGTTCCAGCGATCGCCGCCAGATTTTCAATACTTCGATTGTCGCCATCAGTCCCAAGTTCGGACAAGGGTGGACGCAGCGCCTTTTGGGCGACTGGCAGTTCTCTCCAATTATCAGCGTCGCTAGCGGCCCCTGGTTCACCGTTTATACGGGCGTCGATAATTCTCTGACCAACAACATGCTTGATCGACCGAACGTGATTCTTTCAAATCCGTATGCTAATTCGAACGCTACTCAGTGGCTTAATCCAGCGGCATTCATTCCCAACCCGCTGGGAACCTTTGGCGATTCCGGCCGAAATTCGCTACGGGGCCCAGGTAATGTCGAGGTTGACATGGCTCTCAGTCGCTTTTTCCCATTGGGCAGCGAGGCTAGGCGTCTTGAAGCCCGGTTTGAAGCATTTAACATCATTAATCATCCCAACCTTGGTGTACCGGACAACACCTTGAGTGACAGCACGTTCGGTCAAATCCAAACCGCTTCCGATCCGCGCATCCTGCAATTCGCACTGAAGTTTTACTTCTAAGGACGGGAGGGGCGAAATTGTTCTTATTGCCGCGTTTCGCCCCACTCGTCGTATTGGGGAACAATTTCCGCCTTTATAATCTGAGAACACGCGATCAGAGGAAGAAAATTGTATTACAACAAGAACGAAAACTCTCAATCATGCGGGCCTCATATCTGCACCAACTTGGTTGCGTCGGGACACTGACCGTCCCCGTTTCACGATTCTTCCATTTATAAGCACTTCAGAAAGGCGATTTGCTCGTGAAGGGGTTTACCAGGCTCGATTCAGTTACAGTGATCGCCTATTTAGTAGGGGTCAGTGTCATTGGCGCCTTGTTTTATAAGCGAAGGAGTACGGCTAAGGAGTACTTCCTGGGTGGTCGCTCAATGTCCTGGTTACCCGTTGGTATTTCGATTATTGCTGCCGATCTGAGCGCAATTACTGTAATGGGGAATCCAGCGTGGAGCTACCAATACAATTTGGAGATCATCTGGCAGGCGTTTGGGTACCTGCTGGTCGCTCCGATCGTCATTCTTGTCTTTGTTCCTTTCTATACCAGGCTTAATCTCTATACGGCATACGAGTACCTCGAGAGGCGTTTTAGTCTCAGTGTTCGCCTGGTGACCAGCATTTTGTTTCAGATCGTAAGGTGTGCACACGTCGCCATTGCGCTGTATGCGCCCTCGCTAATTATCGCGTTCGTAACCGGCCGGCCGGAATGGCAATGTGTGCTTGGGATGGGCGCCTTCACAATCGTTTATACAACCCTTGGAGGGATGAAAGCAGTCATCTGGACGAGTGTCATTCAATTCTGCACGGTAGTACTGGGGACTCTGCTGATCTCCTACGTCGCCGTTAGTCATGTAAGCGGCGGATTAGCCACTGTCTACAGAACCGCTCTGGACTCTGGCCGCTTGAAACTATTCGATTTCTCGTTCGACCCTAGAGATCTGACGTCCTTCTGGGCGTGCATCATTGGCGGTGCGCTTCTAAGCATCGCTCCAATGACGACGGATCAGGCGATATTACAGCGCTTCTTTACAACAAAGTCGTACGAGGACTGCAAACAATCGATCATCTTACAAGCCATCGTCACGATCCCTATTCAATTGCTTCTCTTCTTTACAGGGATCGTGATTTTTGTGTTTTACCATTATCATCCTTCGCATCTGGCTGGCCTTGTCAGCAAAGATGCGATCATGCCATTTTTTGCGGTACACGAGTTACCCTCGGGCGTCTCGGGCCTGCTGATAGCCTCAATCTTTGCGGCTTCGATGGCAGTGATGTCAGCCGGAATCAATTCTCTTACCACGGCGAGTACTGTCGACATCTATCAACGACTCTTTCGGCCGAACGCAACGCCAGAACACTATGGCGCTGTCGGACGTATCGGAACGGTCTGCTGGGGCGCCGCCGCGACTCTTTTTGCAATGTTCGCCAAGTACTTGGGGGATTTGGTGCTTTCGTATATGAGGGTAAGCAGTTTCATTTCCGGACCACTCTTCGGAATTTTTGCGCTAGCCGCGCTGAGCAAGCGCACGACTTCTAATGGGGTTTTGATTGGCGCCGGCGTCGGCACCGCTGCAGTCGCTCTGATGGCTTTTCGCACACAGTGGAGTTTCTTCTATCAAGGTCCCGTCGGGGCGATCGTTACGATAGCTGTAGGTTATGCCGCGAGCCTGTTTATGGCTGCGCCACCACTCGAAAAGATCAGGGGCTATGTGGTGGGTCAGGGAGTCAACCCGATCGGCAAGCATGAACTAACTGGGCCACTGCGGTTGAAAAATGAACTGACGTGTCAGCCGTGAGGACGCGAGAATGATAGGAGCCGTGGATATCGGAGGAACCAAGATAGCCGCGGGACTCGTGGACGAATCTGGGCAAGTCGTGATGCGAAATGAAGTCCCGACCGGAACAGACTTCGGTCGAGCCATGGAGCGCATCCATGAACAGCTCTCGAATTTCATGCGGCAAACAAGAAGCGCGTTGGAGGGCATCGGAATGGGATGCACGGGACCGATTGACCCGTGTACGGGAGTCATGGGTAACAACAACTTCTTTCCCCATTGGGAAGGCTGCAACCCTGTTTCGGTGCTGTCGCAGGCTTTCGGGGTTCGGGTAGCGGTCGAAAATGACGGCGATGCCGCTGTCCTTGGCGAATCGAGACGGGGTATAGGAAAGGGAAGAAGACATGTGATTTGCGTGACCGTAGGCACGGGTATCGGTATCGGAATCGTTCTGGACGGGCGCCTCTATAGAGGTATCGAAGGTGTTCATCCAGAGCCTGGACACCACATTGTCGAACCTTTTGGCCCAGTATGTTCCTGTGGCGCTCGCGGTTGCTGGGAAAGCTTGGCTAGCGGTCCCGCTATTTCGGAATGGTTTAAGCAAACCGCTCCCGAAGGTCGTGCGTTGCCTGACATAACCACTGAAGAAATATGTGCGCGCGCGAGGAAAGGCGACCTGTGGTGCCTTCGCGCTGTTGACCGCGGAGCGTTTTATCTTGGTGTTGGCATCGCAAATCTCATCACTATGTTTGCTCCAGAGGTAATCGCTCTGGGCGGAAGTGTCATGAAGAGCGCCGACTTGTTTCTCGGCAAGGTCCGCAGCGCCGTGAGCGAGAGCTGCCGACTTGTCCCTTCCGACCGGGTTGTCATTGCCGTCTCATCATTGGGAAAAGACCTCGGAGTTATCGGGGCCGCCGAAGTATGGCGGTATCGCACTGAAATTGAAGGATGAATACATGACGGCCACGAACTCAATTATCCAAAGCGCTTTCTTACGCGACGTTCTAGATCAGCCAAAAGCACTCGCTCTCACACTGCAAAAGCTCGAAGTGCAACCGAGTCTGCGAAAGGTCGCCGCTCAGCTTAAGGCAGGGGCGTTTCGCCGCGTTGTGCTCACCGGAATGGGATCCTCGGTGTTTACACCGTATCCACTCCACGTCGAACTATCTGAGAAAGGGTACAGCTCCATTGTTGCCGAGACTTCGGAGCTCATTTATTACCTTTCCGGATTGCTGGATCCTACTACTCTGATCGTCGCGGTATCGCAATCAGGCCGAAGTGCTGAGATCGTTCGTCTTCTGGAGTGTAATGACGGCCGAGCTACGATAGTGGGCGTCACGAACGAACCGGAAAGCCCACTGGGTTCACGTGCAGACTGCGTGTTGCTGACGCATGCCGGGGAGGAGTTTTCCGTCTCGTGCAAAACTTATATCACCGGGCTGGCCGCGTTGCGCATGCTGGGGGCTGTACTCTGCGGCCGTGACACGGAACAAGAGCGAACGGAGCTGATGCAAGCGGTACCCGCGGTAGAAGCGTACTTGAAACTGTGGGAGAAACATGCTGCTGAGTTAGTCAGCAAGGGAGAAGGCGTTCGCCATTGGATTCTGATGGGGCGCGGGCCCTCTTTGGCCGCAGCCCGAACCGGCGCATTGACCATTGAAGAATCCGTACGAATTCCGGCGGAGGGCATGAGCAGTGGCGCTTTCCGTCACGGGCCGATAGAAATGCTTGGGCCCGAGACGTTTGTTCTCGTATTTGTGGGCGGCGGACCGGGAGTGGCTCTGAATGTGTCATTGCACGAGCATATTCGCAAGCTGGGACATCGGACCGCACTGATCGGAGATGGTGCGGAGAGCGCGTTACGCCTTCCATCCGCACCCGAGAGCGTCCGCCCGATTTTGGAAATTATTCCCATTCAAATGCTGATCCTGGGCCTGGCTTCTCGGATGAGTATTGAGCCGGGCCGTTTCTTATTCGCAACCAAAACCACGACTCAGGAATAGGGGAGGATTTCTTGGACTTTACACACGGACTGCCACGGCGAGAATTCCTACGGCTGAGCGCCATGTGGGGCGCTTGGGCGATGACGCGGTCCCCTTTTGGTCCATTGCAGGCTACAGAAGCAGCCCAGCGCCAACCTAACAGTCCTTTGCGTGATAATGACCCGCGGCATCTGTTTCTAGACTCCCGGCTCATCGCTAAGGCTGAGGGTATGCACTTGACACTGGGAACCGTAACCAAAGATTCCCACAATCCTCTTTTCGGCCAAGACAAACCATGGGAACCACGCTTCGACAACTTATATCCAAATGTTCTCTACGATGACAACGATGATGTCTATAAATGCTGGTACACGCCCTACTTAGTCTCTCCCTGTACCGCAAGTACGCCGCCTGAACTTCGCCCCTACCGCAGTTTCGATGAAAAAGGCGAAGAACTTGGGATTTGCTACGCGACCTCCCAGGATGGAATTGTCTGGCACAAACCGGAGCTAGGGCTGATCGATTTTAACGGTTCCAAGAAGAATAACATCGTCATGAGGAGAGACGAGTCGGGCGACCCCGGCGAGGCCGGAGTCATCAAGGACCTAAGGGAAGTTGATCCGTTACGCCGGTACAAAATGTTTTTTTATCGGTACGGTGCAAGCGTGGAGGATTCTCCCGGTTCCATGGCGCTCGCCTTTTCACCGGATGGCGTGCGTTGGTCCAAGCCGCAGTTGCTGCCCCAAATCCAGGCTCATGGTGACACTCACAACAATCTCTTGTGGTCCCTGGGGAACCAGGGAAACGAGGCAGGCTTTGGGCGCTGGGTCGGGATCACGAGGCTGCGAGGTGCCAAAGGAGAACGCTTAGTAGGTCGCACAGAGTCTCCGGACTTGACGAATTGGACTCCAGTCATCGAAGTAATGCGGGCCTTGCCCGATGAACAATGGCGGCAGACGTATGAATTGCTGGTGTTTCGCCATGCAAATCTCTATTTAGGCCTTGTTGTTCTTTTGAATGAGGATGGGGATAACGACACGGTTGACTGTGAGCTGGCCTGGAGTCCGGACACCATACGCTGGGAAAGGGTATGCCCCGGGACACCCTTCATCCCGCGAGGTGCGCTGGGAAGTTACGATGACTTATGTCTTTATCCGGGAGCGTATCCAATCCAGCGCCAGGGGGAAATTCGTCTTTATTACTGCGGTAGCAACGGTAAGCACAGCGGATTTCGCGACGGTTTCTTCTGCCTCGCGCATTTGCGTCCAGACGGTTACGCAGCCCTCGCCTCCGAAATGGGAGGCCAAGTTGGAATCGTCGAAACTCACCCCATCGAATGTGTCGGAACGCAACTGCATGTTACAACCGACGCCGCCGGAGGCCGTGTTCGGGTCGCCATCGTAGATGCCGATGGATATGCCCTCGATCAGTGCGAGGCAATCATAACCAATTGTAGCGATGCAATTGTTAGGTGGAAGGGGCAGAAAGACATATCCGGTCTACTGGGTAAATATTTTCGGTTGCGGTTCGAAACCACCGCCGCGAGGCTCTATTCGCTCACCTTCTCTTAGCCACTCCCTGGGCCGTGCTGGATGTAACCAGAGGGTGAGGATGTGAGCTGGAGAGCCAAAAAGTCGGCACTAGTCGCGTTTGTTCTTGGCGCTTCCGGATTGTCATTGCCCGTCACACGAGGCTGACGGAATAAGGAGGTAACTCATGCCAGAGAAACTCTTTGAGGGAATAATAACTCCGCTTCTACTTCCCTTGGACGAGGAGGAGAGGATTATTGAACCGGATCTCGAGACGCTTACTCGGGAACTTCTGACGCGGGGCATCAAAGGGTTCTTGGTGCCGAGTGGGACTGGCGAATTTTACAATCTCGCATTTGAGGAACGTCGCCGAGCCACCGAGACCGTAGTACGGGTTGCGAAGGGACGGGCGTTGATTATTGCCATGATCAGCGATTGTGGCACCCGAAACGCCCTTCGCCATATTGCCGCTGCGCGCGAAGCCGGTGCGGATGCGGTTATGGCTTGCGCACCTTACTACGTGCATATAGATCAGTGCGGTCTCAAAACATTCTTCACTCGCTTGGCGGAAGAAGGCGGCCTGCCACTTTGGCTTTACCATCAACCGTTTCATACCAAGATCCAGATTGACCCCGAAACAATATCGGCATTGGCAGAGAACTCCAACATCGTTGGAGTCAAGGCAAGCGCCGGCATGGACATCGTTTACTTTCATCGCTTGCTTCGGGCAGTGCGTCATAGACCGGCCTTCCGGGTACTGATGGGAGAGGACATTAATGCAGTAAGCGGACTCATTCTCGGGGGACATGGCATGATCAGCACGCTCTCCAACTTGATTCCTGACCAGTTCTTAGACGTTTGGGAAGCGCTGAAGCGCGGCGATCTGGATCGTGCTCGCCGGATTCAGGACCATATTGCCGATGTGGAAGAATTGGTCATTCCAGGGTGGAACAGCAGTTGGGAGTCGGCCGCCAAATACATACTGAAGCGGCGCGGCGTCTTTTCGAACAGTATCGTCAGCAGCCCTTTATCTACCGTCACCGAGTCCTACATCGAGAAACTCGAATCGAGAGGTCGGGAGCTCGGTTTGCTGTAGTCGGATACCGCCTATGAAATTAGGAATCGGTTCCTGGAGTGTACCGTGGTCGATCGGTGTGCCAGGATATCCGCGTCCGGAACGTCCGCTTAAAGCTATCGATCTACTCGACAAGGCCGTCGAAACCAACATTCCCGTGGTGCAGATTGCCGATAATCTGCCACTTCACGAATTAGCTGAGACCGATCTCGATCGCCTACGGGAAGCGGCCTGCGCGAGGGGACTAACACTCGAAGCCGGCACTCGAGGTCTGGATCCTGATCATCTTTTGCGTTACGTGGCCCTTGCACGTCGAATTGGGGCAAGACTTTTACGAACCGTTCTGTCAGGAAGCCTTTGCGGTCCCCAGCAGTTAGTTCAGGCTGAGTCCTCAATCCGTCAGTTGCTTTCGCAGCTAGAGCGTGACGACGTAACTCTCGCGTTGGAAAACAATGAGGCGTTCAGTGCAGAAGAGTTCGCCGGAATCATTCATCGAATTGGAAACCCCCGTGTGGGGATGTGTTTGGACACCGCTAACTCCCTGGGAAGGCCTGAAACGTTGCAAATCGTAGTCGAGAACTTAGCCGAGCATGCAGTTGTACTACATGCCAAGGATTACGATATTCGGCGCATCGATACACGGATGGGATTCTCCGTTGTCGGGAAGCCGGCGGGTGAGGGACGAGTCGATTTCGACTGGCTTCTCGACGAATTACGGTGTCACGCACGCACCGAGATCAGCGTCATCGTGGAACACTGGCCTCCCTTTTCCGGGACAATCGAGGAGACCATTCGGATAGAGGAAGAGTGGCTTGCGCGAAGTGTGCAGTTCCTTCGGCCGAGGGTTTCAGCCGCGGTGCAACCTCAGTGAAACAGATGGTCAATGTTTGTTATTGGAGAATCCAATGGAATCATCGGTAATCCTTGGGCTGCTTCTTACCATCGTATCGGGAACGATGATGACCTGCGCCATCGTTCCAATGAAATTTGCGCGGCAATGGAAATGGGAGAACATCTGGCTTCTGTACATCGGCTTCGGCCAGGTTGTGTTTCCCTTGCTGCTGGTTCGCCTGACCGCCCCGAGAGCCTGGGCAGTGTTCGCATCCGCCAAGCCATCGGCGCTGGTTGCGGCCACGGTGTTCGGACTTGGTTGGGGTATCGGCAATGTGCTTTCGGGCATTGGTTACACGCTGCTCGGCGTAGGCCTGGGATTGACCATCATCTTGGGCTTGACGGCTTCGCTGGGGTCGCTGATTCCTTTGGCCGTGTTATATCCCGAACGGTTGGCAAGTTCGATTGCGGTGGCTTTGTACGCCGGTATTGTCGTACTGGTGGCCGGGCTCATCCTCTGCTTTCACGGTGGCAATCTTCGCCAGGCGCACCGATCAAAAGAAGAAACTTCTGGAGTCGCGGACCTGCAGTCGTTCGGGAAGGGCGACCTGCGCATCGGCGTCATCATTTGTGTCGCCTCAGGAATCTTGTCGAGCCTGTTAAACCTCGCGTTCATTTTTGGGGACAACATCCGGACCACCGCCCTGGGGATGGGGATGTCGGGCGTCGCTGCGGTCAACACGCTATGGTTGCCGATCTTCATTTCAGGCTTCGTGCCAACTCTTGTTTACTGCAGCTACCTTTTTGTGCGGAACAACTCCTGGCGTGGTTTCGCACAGTCTGGAAC